>JAGUZZ010000141.1:0-7178 GCA_020060525.1 bacterium
AGATCGGTGACGAGCGTGCGCTCGCGTCCGCCGCGCAGGGCGCGGAGCTCGTACCAGCACTCGGTCCCCGGCGCGGCCGTGCTGTCGACGTATGCCTGTCCGATGACGAGCGCGATCCGGTAGTAACGGCGCGCGTAGAACTGGACCTGCTCCCACGCCTCGGTGCCGCGCGCGCGGGAGAGCGCGGAGCAGGGATCGATCTCCCGGAGCGAAAGGCTCCCGGGGCCGGCGGCGCCGCGGAGGCTCTCTTTTTCGCGCGCGAGGCGGATCGTCGAGAGGGCGCGCAGCTCCTCCGCGCGCCCGCCGAGGATCGCCGTTATCGCGGCGCAGTCGGTCATCATCGCGATCGGGACCCTGTTGAGCGGGGTTGCGGGATACGGCTCGAGCCTGCCCGTCTTCCTATATATGTTGTACCCCTCGGCCTCCCGGTCCTCGCTCCACGAGACGAGCACGCGCGCCGGGCTTCCGGCGGCGGCCGACGCCGTCTGAACGCTCGCCGCGACCTCGGCCGCGGATGCCGCGGCGGCCGACGCCGCGTTCATCGCCGCGGCGCCCGCCAAGATCGCGACCCCGATGCGCATGGATCGTGCGGACATGTCGAGAGCCCTCCTTTCGGCGCCCATCAGTATATGTCGAAGCCGTCCCCGTCGAGCCGGACCGTCACGTCGACGCTCGCGCAGATGACCCAGAGGACGCATCCTTCGAGCCCGGCCGACCCTTGAAAGTAGAACGGGTCGCCGAGCATCATCTGCAGATTCACCCACGCCGAGGCCGAAACGAGCCCCCAGAGTATCTCGCCGTGGAGCCCGACGCCGACGTTCGCGAGCACGTACGGGAGCGGCAAGCCGACGACCTCGCTCAGCCCCTCCCCCGTCATGTTGAGAAAGACGCCGACGCCGGCGAAGATCTCGATCCCGCCCGCGAAGAGCCCGACGTCGAAGCCGAAGTCGGCGTATCCGAATCCGTACACCCCCGTGATGCGCTCCGGGAAGGAGGCCATGTTGACGGCGAACTTGTTGCTCGTGTCGGTCATGACCCAGACCGCGCTCTTCGGCACGTTGTTCCCGATGAAGATGCCCCCCGCCACGCCGCCGCTCCCGAGCGAGCGGCCGTACACGCTGATCCCGGCGCGTCCCTGCAGGTACTGCGTTTCGCGCGAGAGGAACCAGTTCACGTGGCCGTTCGCCTCGAACCCCGCAAAGAGGCTCCCGAAATCGAACTCGCCCTGAAAGTCCCCGAAGACGCTCCCCTCCCCGCGGTCCGCTATGAGGAGGATGGAGCCGTTCACGGTGACGCTTCCGCCGAGCGAGAGATAGAGATAGACGAGGCCCGCCGCCGAGAAGGTCGTCACGTTCGGCTCGACGACGAGCTTCGCCTCGATCATTTCGCCCGCGCCGCCGAGAATGCCGAAGGCGCTCTGCGCCGCCGACTCGAGCGTGAAGCCGATCGTCATGCATTCGAGCGTGTTCTCCTCGATCCTGATGCACCCCCACACCTCGCTTGCCGAGCCGACGTCGACGGCCTCGAGCACGAAGTTGGATCCCGTTCCCCCCATGAATCCTATGGACGACGCCCGGCGGTCGATCTGAATCGAGGCGGGAAGCGGTCGCTCGAAGTGCGCGGGCAGGAGAACGGTCCCTTCGCCGAGGAAGCCGTCCTGATCGTTCGCGTCGTAGGCGATCTCGAAATCGAGCGTCGAGAGCCCGGTCCCCCAGTTCTTTTCGAGGCGCAGATCGCTTCCCTCGCACCCGGATTCCGCGCGGGGGAAGAGCGTAACCTCGCGGCCCCAGTGCACGCCGAGGGGATCGTCCCCGCTGTACTTCGCGTCGCGGATGCTGAGGCGCTTCGACCCGAAAAAGCCGAAGTGGTTGTCGCCGCAGACGTGCAGGTAGCCGGCCGTCCCCGGGACGTGGCGCGAGAGGGCCACGCGGTGCGGCGTGAAGAGGAAGCCGTCGAAGCGCTGGTTCGCGCTGTTGTAGTCGAAGAAGAGCTCCCCGATGTTGCCGTCGGCGAGCATCTCGCCCCAGACGAGGGCGAACGGCTCGTCGAAGTGCCGCCTCTCCCGGATGCCGGCCTGCGTGAATATGATCTGACCGGTCTTCACGCTGAGCGCGCCTGCGGGCTCGCTCGGCTCCCCGGCCGCGAGCTCGACGCCCCAGTAGTCGAGCACGACCGGCCCGCCGCCGAGATCGATCTTGCCGCCGACGAGGCCGGCTGTCGATGTGAGCTCGAGATCCCGGTAGGGAATCGTCGCGGCGCTCGGCCCGCCGAGCTTCAGCGCGCCGCCGAGCTCCGAGTCGTGCACGGCGCTGCTCGACCACTGCACCATGACGCAGCGCTCGGCCTTCTCGTGCTCGCACTCGAAGGTCGCGTCGAAGGGCGCGTTTCCCCGGTAGTGCTCGGAGGCCGCGTTGCCGAGCCGCTGGCTCATGGGCTCGAGCCGGATCCGGGCCTCGCCGCTCACGCCGAGCGCGTCGATGTTGAGCCAGCTGCGCGCGAGCGAGCAGCCGCTCCCCTGGCTGAAGGAGATTTCCGAAGCCGGAGCCCCTGGGATGTCGGGCGTGAAGATCCGCAGCCGCGAGAGCGCGACGATCGTGATGCCGGCGGCCCGCCGCTCCTCGAGCCGCGTCGGGATATCGCCGTGCCACGAGACGGCGTCGAACTCCGCCGCCGATCCGGGAACGAACCTGCCCGCCGCTCCGCCGGGCAGGTAGAACCATGCGTATCCCTCGCGCGAATCGTCGACGGTCGCGGCGAAGGCGATGCGCTCCTCCCCCGCTCGCGTGAGCTCGCCCCAGAAGATTTCCTTTTGAACGAGCGTCACGGGGCCGGCGAGGTCGAGATTCCTCCGCACGGCGAGGTTCGCGAAGTCGGCGCGCAGCGGGAAGGTCGATGGCTCCCTGCGCGCCGCGACGGCGCGCCGCGGCGCGAGCACGAGCCCCTCGTCGAAGGCGCCCCCGGCGACCGCGCTGCTGTCGACCTCGAGGAAGCCCGACCGCAGCTCGACGCTGTAGCCGCAGGGGACGAGGCAGTTGAAGGAGTACATGCTCCTGAGGGTGAAACGCGCCTTGATGCCGGATTCGATGACGATGGCGTTGGCGAAGTCGTATCGGGCCCGAAGGTATCCCGTGTTGGACGTGATCGAGCGGGAGGGGGCATCCACCGTCCACCCGGTCTTGAGCACCATCCCCCGCCACTCGGGATCGAGCCCGAGACCTGACGGAGAGCGCGCGGAGCTGAGATCTATTATGTAGTCGTACCCCCTGAAGATCATCCCGGTCGGGTCGATGACGAAGGGCCCGAACCGGCCCGAGGGCATCTCCTTGTAGAGCTCGCAGCGGGGCGTTATCGCCGTTTCGCCTATGTCGACCGTCGCGAGGCCGCATCCCTCGCCGTCGACGATCGATCTCGGGAGCCCTATCCTCGCCCTCGCGACCGCTCCGCCGGGAGCGACCGAGAGGCTGTCGATGAGGATGGTGAAGCCGGCCGTTCCAATGGCGGCCGGGCCGCCGCCCCCGGCGGCGCCCGCCGGATGGTAGGCTCCGCCCGCCGTCATTCTGCCCTTCGTCGGCCGCTCGGCCTGCGCGATCGTCGCGTTCTCGAAACGCACGCGCACGCTTCCCGGCGCCGGCAGGAGATCGAGCCTCCCGATGTAGTCGAGCTTGGCCTCTATGATGCTTTCTCTGCCCGGCTCCCGCGGCCGTATCGGCAGGACGATCGTGTCGCCGGGCGAGAGCAGGGGATCGATCCGGCGCGCCTCGGCGAGCGACAGCTCGGCCTCCGGCCGCGAGACCGTCTCGACCACGGCGAACGTCCGATCCATGATCCGCGCGTCGCCGGGGATCCTGGGAACGGAGAACCTGACTCCGCAGTCGAAGCGTATATCGGCGACACCCGCGACGGCTTTCGCCGTTTTGTCGTCGAAATCCCAATATCCCCTGTCGTCGTACGAAACGACCTTCATGACGAACTCGCCGAGGAGCAGCGTGTCGGGGAGGTTGCGGTAGAACTCGGGGTAGAGCGCGCCGAGAACGCCGTCCAGCTTCGCGTCCGCGAGAGAGGCGAACTCGGCCGCCGCGAACTCCCGCCCCTTCATCCCCCGCATCCAGTCCCCTATCCCGTCGAGACTTCTCGCGAGCTCCTCCGATTCGCGGCGGGAGAAGGTTCCTTTCTGTTTCGCGAGCGCCCTCTGCGCTTGCTTGAGCGGTCCGTCCCGATACCCGGCGATGATCGTCTCGCGGTAGAGCGCGTCGCTCTCCTCCGCCGCGGAGCGCGCCGAGCGCAGGTCGCCCTTCTCGGCGGCCGCGACCGCGGCGGCGAACCTTCTCTCCGCCCGGGCGAACTCGGCGGCGGCGTCCCGGTCGAGGCGCCTCTCGACGGCGAAGCTCCGCAGCTCGAGCGTCTTCCCGAGCGCCACGGCGGCGATCTTCGCGGCTTCGATGCTTTTCGCAAAGCCGTCCCTCGCGAGGGCGGCGCCGCTCAAGTACTGCCTCGGCTTCTCGCCGCGCTCGCGCCGCTTGATGGCGGTATCGCGGTTTTTCATCGCCGATGCGTAGCTCGAGGGGGCGAGCAGCGGCGCGTTCGCGAGATCCGCGAGCTGCTTCAGCGAATCGACGGCTTGGAGCATCGCCTCGACGTCGGTTGCGTCCTGTGCGCGGGCGCGCACGGGCGCGAGCAGCGCCGCGAGGAGCGCCGAGGCGAGCATGAGCGAGCGTGCCGGGCAGAGCGTTTTCACGTCGAACCTCCGGCTCACGGGAATGGGCGCGATTGTGGCATACAGGCCATGAGAGTCCAGCTTCAACAAGTCTCCGGCGAGATCGTTACCGAAGCGCTTCGAAACGCACTCTACGGCGGGCGGCGCCGTTTTGTCAATCGAGGCCTTGTCCGCCGCCGGCAAATCCCGAATGCGCGCCCGGATCGAGAGGCGCCGCTCGATCCGGCGGCCGGCGGGCGCGACGATACGCCTCCTCATCCCGCGGTCCCTATGCTACAATCGGCGCGCCGGAACGGGTCCCAACGCACTCGATGGCGCTCGGAGCGGTACGTCATGAAAAATCAGGAAATCGCCGGTCTTTTCGACGAAATCGCCGACATCCTCGAGCTTCGCGGCGAGAACGTGTTCCGGATCAACGCCTACCGCCGCGGCGCGCGGACGGTCGAAGGGCTCGCCCGCCCCATAGAGGACGTGGCGGCCGAGGGCGCGCTCGCCGAGCTCCCCGGCATCGGCAAGGACCTCGCCTCGAAGATCGAGGAGCTCATCGAGAAAGGCTCGATGAGCTATCTCGAGGAGCTCCGCTCCGGCACGCCGCCCATCCTCCTCGAGATGCTCCGCATCCCGGGCGTCGGCCCGAAAACGGCGGTGAGGCTCCATAAGGAGCTCGGCGTCTCCTCGCTCGACGAGCTTCGCCGGGCCGCCCTCGACCATCGCATTCAAGCCCTCCCCAAGATGAAGGCCAAGACCGAGGAGAATATCCTCAAGGGGCTCGATTTTCTGAGCCGCGCGGGCGGCCGCACGCCGATCGGCGCCGCCCTGCCTCTCGCCCTCGGCATCGTCGCCGGGCTCGAGAAGCTCCCAGGCGTGCGGCGGGTCTCCGCCGCCGGAAGCCTGCGGCGTTTCCGCGAAACGGTCGGCGACATCGACATACTCTGCGCCTCGAGCTCCCCCGAGGCGGCGATCGCGGCCTTCACGCATCAGGACGGCGTCGCGCGCGTTCTCGCCGAAGGCTCGACGAAGGCGAGCGTCGTCATGCGCGACGGCATTCAGGCGGATCTCCGCGTCGTCCGGGAGGAGGCCTTCGGATCGGCGCTCGCCTATTTCACGGGATCGAAGGAGCACAACATCAGGCTCCGCGAGATCGCGATAAAGCGCGGCATGAAGCTGAGCGAATACGGCGTGTTCAAGGCGGCGCGCGGGAAAGGCGGCGCCAAAGATATCAGGGTCGCGGGAAAAACCGAGGAGGAGGTTTACAAGGAGCTCGGCCTCCCCTACATCCCTCCCGAGATCCGAGAGGACGCGGGCGAGATCGAAGCAGCCCGCGCCGGAAAGCTCCCCTCTCTCGTCGAGCTTTCCGACATCCGGGGGGACCTCCACTGCCACTCGGACTACAGCGACGGCGCCGCGACCCTCTCCGAGATCGCCGCGACGGCCAAGGCGCGAGGCTACTCGTACCTGCTCATAACCGATCACTCGCAGGGACTTCACGTCGCGAACGGCCTCTCGCCCCAAAGGCTTATCCGCCAGATGGGCGAGATCGACCGCCTGAACGAGAGTCTCAAAGGGTTCCGGCTCCTCAAGGGGAGCGAGGTCGATATCCTCCCCGACGGCGCGCTCGACATGCGCGAGGATCTGCTCGAGCGGCTCGACATCGTCTACGTCGCGATCCATTCGAACTTCAAAATGAAGCGCGACGCGATGACCCGCCGGGTCGTCGCCGCGCTCGAGCATCCCCGCGCGCACATTCTCGCCCATCCCACCGGAAGGCTCATCGGCGTGCGCGACGCATACGAGATCGACATGGCCGAGGTCTTCGCGGCCGCCGCGCGCACGGGCACGGCGATCGAGATAAACGCCCATCCGGCGCGCCTCGATCTCGACTCGGGGAACTGCCGCCTCGCCGCCGCCGCCGGCGTCATGATCGCGATCGGCACCGACACGCACGTTCTCCCGGAGCTCGAGAACATGGTCTACGGGATCGGCACCGCCCGGCGCGGCTGGCTTTCGAAGGGCAACATTCTCAATACCCGCACATGCAAACAGCTTATATCAATTATCAACAAGAAATCCTCGGCGGCATAGCCTCGAATTCGCCAAAAAAACGCAGCCCATTAAACTGCGCCACAATGGCAGCCAAGACGCATCCATTCTGCTTAATTGGCGCAATCTGGCGTGCATATACTGCGCGGCCAAAGATACGCCCCGGCGACGCACATTTGTAACTTGCTATATATCAGTGAGTTGCTCTGTGAAACGCCGAGTGGCACGCTACCTGCAATTTCCCATGGCGAAAGTCGATGGCAAGGAAGCGAAACATTACGAGCAAGGAGGTGCCAGTCATGGCAATCGTCAGATGGAATCCGGTGCGGGACATGTTCGGGCTTCAGGAAGAGATGAACATGCTGTTCGACGACTTCTTCGGTCTCGAGAAGCGGGGCGAGGATATCGGCATGGTCCGCTGGGC
>JAGUZZ010000155.1:0-8083 GCA_020060525.1 bacterium
CGAACGTTTCGAATCTCGAGGTCGACAAGACGACGATCGTCGCTGACGGCGTCGATTCGGTTCTCGTGACGGCGACCGTCAGGGACGCCAACGGGAATCCGATCGCGGGCAGAGCCGTGACGATCGAATGCACCGGAACGGGCAACACGATCCGGCAGCCGGCCGGCGCGACGGACGCCCTCGGCCGGGCCGTGGGAAGCGTGAAATCCGCCGTCGCGGCGGGGAAGACGATCACGGCGCGTGTGGACGCGCTGTATCTCGCGGACGCGGTTCCGGTGGTTTTCGTCGCGGGTCCGTTCGATCCGTCGGTATCGGGTCTCGGCGTCGACAAAACGGCGATAACGGCCGACGGCGCGGATTCCGTGCTCGTGACCGTCACCGCGAGGGACGCCCTCGGAAATCCGATTTCGGGAAGAACCGTGACGCTCGAGTGCACGGGGAGCGGGAACGCGATCCATCAGCCCGTCGGGTTCACCGGCGCCGACGGCCGCGCGGTCGGAAGCGTGAAATCGACCGTCGCCGAGGCGAAGACGATCCGGGGCCGCGTCGACGGAGCGCTTGTCGCGGCGGCGGCCGCGGTGAGCTTCGTGCCGGGGCCGTTCGATCCGGGCGTTTCAGAAATTCAAGTCGACAAGACGACGATCATCGCGGACGGGGCGGACGCGGTGTCCGTGACGGTGCGCGTGCGCGACGCCGACGCGAATCCGATCGCGGGCGCGCTCGTCGCCATAGAATGTTCGGGGAGCGGGAACGTGATCACGCAGCCCGTCGGCGTGACCGGCGCGGACGGCCGCGCGGTCGGAAGCGTGAAATCGACCGTCGCGGAGATAAAGAGCATCCGCGCCCGCGCGGGAGGCGCGCCGCTCGACGATATCGTTCCCGTCGCGTTCACCGCGGGCGCGCTTCATCATTTCATCGTCACGCACGCGGGATCGGCGACCGCGGGTGTTCCGGCGTCGGTGATCATCGACGCGCGCGACGCGAACGGCAACAAGCTCACCTCCTTCGCCGGCGCGGTCAGGGTGTACCCGCTGAGGGCCGCGGCCGCCGACGAGGCGACGTGGGGGCTCGGCAACGCCGCCGGCTCGATCGTGTCGGAAACGCAGGACACGGTGACGTACCAGTTCGTGTTCGCGGACGCGGGCGACGCCGAGCTTCTCATCACGGACCGGAAGGTCGAATCGGTGACGATCGGAGCGTCGAGCGGCGGCGTGACCTCGTTCTCCGCGGCTCCGCTCGTCGTGGGGCCCGCCGCGGCGGACAGCGTCTTCGTCGTGAGCGGGGACGGCCAGCGCGCCGTCGTCGACACGCCGGTGCCCCAGCCGCTCGTCGTCGCGGTGGAGGACCGGTTCGGCAACCGCGTGAGCGGGGTCACGGTGAGCTTCGCCGTGACCGCGGGCGGCGGATACGTCGACGCGAGCGTCGCGCTGCCCGGCCAGCAGACGACTGCGGTCACCGGGACTCAGGGAACCGCGTCCTGCGAGTATTGGCGTCTCGGCACGACGAGCGGCGCCGGCGTGAACGCCGTCACCGCCTCCATCTCCACGGGAGGAACGAGGGAAGCGTTCTTCACGGCGACCGCCGACCATGGACCGATCGCCTCGATCGTGCTCGCGCCCGCGAGCAAGCCGGTGACGGTGAACACCGAGACGATCGTGACCGCGACGCTTCGGGACGCTTTCGGCAACCTCGTGTTCGGCCAGTACGTGACGGTTTATATCAAGGATGCGCCGGACGGGTTCCTCGGCGCCGCCCCGGGCAGCGCGACGGAGGAGCTCTCGCTCTGGATGCGCCGCGGCATGAGCGACAGCACCGGCACCGTCTCGGTTTCGTATCACGCTCCGGCGGCCGCGGGGGCGCAGGACATCATCGACGCATACCACAATTCGATCCCGTCCGGCAGCGTCGTCGACGCCGTCTATTCGACCGTATCGAGCGGGGCGACCGATCTCCGGGCGGCCGTCCTCTCGGGAGCGACGTCGCAGGCGGGGATCACGTTCTCGTTCCTCGTCGAAGCGGTGGACGGGAACGGCAACCGCGATCTTTCGAACACGAGCCATATCGTCCTCGAGCCGCCCGCGGGAGGCGGCTTCGTTTTCAGTCTCGTCGATTTCGGCGCGCCGGCGACCGAAGCGGATCTCTCCGCCGGGGCCGTCGTCATATACGGGCGCGGCACGCAGGCAGGCGCGTGGCAGATCGGCGCGCGCGACGCGGCCGGGTTTCTCGCCCCGGCGCAGTGCGCGGTGGAGATCGTCGCGAACGAAACCGTGACCTCGTACGCCGTCGCCGCCCCGGCGAGTGCGACGGCAGGCGCCTATTTCGCGCTCAGCGCGGAAGCGCGCGACATCTACGGAAACCGAGTATTAACAGCCGGTTACAATATAGACTTTAGGGCGGTTCTAGCCTCCGACAGCACGCAGGCGGCCTCGCGAACGCTTTCCGTGGCGAGCGGGACCTTGATGAACGGGCTCTACAGCGGTGCGAATTTTCGGTACGAAGCGGCGGAGCAGATCCGGATCGAAGTGACGAGCGCGAGCAACGCGGCAGCGGGGTACAGCGGCGCGATCGCCGTCGACAACGCCGCTGCGTACCTCTTGGCGAAGATCGGCGGCGACAGCGCGGGAGTGGCGGCGGGGGATTCGCTGCGTCTTCGCGCGCGTGTTTTCGACGCGTTCGGAAACGCCGTCGACGGCCAGAACGTCTTCTTCACGGTACAGGAGGGGGACGGCCGGGTTTCCTCTCCGATCGCCGTTACCGACGCTTCGGGCGCGGCGTGGGTCTGGTTCCGCACCGATACGATTCGCGGAACGAACCGTGCGCGCGCGGCCATCCTCGACGCGAACCCCGAAGGGCTCGAGACGCAGAGCTACACGGTGACCACGATCCCGAGGAGCGAGATCGATCACGTCGAGCTCGCTTTGTCCGGAACCTCTTTCCGGGCGGGAGAGGCCTTCGCGGGGAACGTCGCCGCGTACGACGTCTACGGCAACCTCATCGACACCGATTCGGGCACGCAGCTCCGTCCCGCGGCGCTTCGCGCGTCGGTCGATTTCGCTCCCGATATCATCACGCTCGACGCGGGAAGATCGTCGTTCGCCGCCTTCGATTCGGTCGCCGGCGCGAACCGCATCGAGATCCTCTCGCTCGCGGGAGATACGCTCTCCGCTCCCGGCGCTTCTTATACGATCGCGCCGGCCCAGGCCTACCGGATCACCGAGATATCGGGCGACACGGCCGGCGTCACGGTCGGCGCCGGCGTCGAGCTCCGCGTCCGCGTGCGGGACCGCTATGGGAACGCCGTCGCGGGGGAGATCGTGCGGTTCCAGATCACGAGCAATCTCGGCGGCGCGCCCGCGCTCTGGGACGGCACCGGCGCTCCGAACGACGGGATCGTTCTCACCGGAGCGGGCGGCGCGGCGAGCTGTTTCCTCGTGACGGATCAGAACGCCGGGCTCAACACCGTGAACGCCTCCATTCTCGACGCCGATCCTCCGTCCCTCGAACGGGTCGTCTTCGAGGTCGGCACGATCGCCGGGACGATCGCGCGTTTCGACGTCGTACCGGACGGCCTCGCGAAAAAGGCCGGAGAGAGCTTCGCCGTCCAGATCGTCGCGTACGATCTCAACGGCAACGTGGCCGAGGACGACGATACGACGCGCGTCGATCTCGGGAGCGACGGGTCGGCCGCCTTCGCCGTCAATCCGGTCGTCCTTTCGGGAGGACGCGCGACGGCGAACGCGAGCGACACCGTCGCGGAGCGGCTCGTGCTCCGCGCCCGGACGCTCGCGGGGGGCGCGACGAGCTACAGCGACACGATCGTCGTCTCTCCCGAGGTCCCGAGCGGCGTCATCGCGTTCGCGTCGGTGACCCCCGACACGATCACCGCGAACGGCACGAGCGTGAGCTCGATCACCACTCAGCCGATCCGGGACCTGTACGGCAACGTCGTTTCGCCGGGAACCCTCGTGCGCGTCACGCCGTCGCTCGGATCGGTCGGGAGCGACGATCAGGATCCGTCGACCCCGGATACGAAGGAGCGCCGGACGGAGGCGAGCGGCGCCGTTTCCGTGTTCATACGCTCGGCCTCGTCGCCGGGCGCGTCGAACGTAGTCTTCCAGAGCCTTTCGGGGAGCGCGGCCGGCACGGCGTCCGTGATCTTCGCTCCTCCTCCGTCGTGCTTCTACGCCGGATATCTCACGCCGCGCCATCTCGTGCCGACCGAAGCCGCCGAGCTGCGCTGTTCGGCCGCGAACGTGAGCGCGACGGGCGTTTCCCTCACGACCGCGACGACGATCTCGTTCGCGGACAGCGCCGGCCACGCGTACGAAGCTCATCTCGCGGCGCCGATGTACCTCCGCGGCTCCTCGGCCGACACGCTCCGATTCGCCTCCGTCGCGGTTCCCGCCGGCATGCTCGGAGGAACGTATACGCCCCGCGTCTCGCTCGTCGGAACCGACAGGTACGGGTACGCGTACCGCGGCGAGTTCTCCGCCGGCTCGAATTCGATATCGATTTCGGACGTCGATATCGAGAGCGTCGTCGCGGAAAAGGCGATTCTGAGCAGAGGGGACACGTTCACGGTGGACGTGCGGGTGCACAACGGGGGCGGGTCCACGGTCGCCGTGAACGACATCACGCTGAGCTACCGCAACGGGCTGTACGGTCTCGCCGGATCGTGGGATCCCCCGCTTCCGAGCAACCTGGCTCCCGGGGGCGTGCGGGTGTTCCGTCGGTCCATATTCGTTCTCGGATATTCGCCGCTCGGTCCGGATACCATCGACGCCTCGGTAACCGCCCAGGCGAACGGCTCGCAGGTGCAGGATCCGTCCGCGTACCCGAACGTCGCTGCCGTCGTCATCCAGTCCGCCGCGTCGATCAGCTACGTCGCGGGAACGCTCGCTCCCGATACGATCTCGCAGGGGCAGACGCATTCGTTCGTGCTTTCGTTCCATAACGCCGGGCAAGCGGCTGTCATCCTCAACGCCGCGGACACGCGGCTCGGCTTCACAGACGGCGTCGACGCCGTCTCGGTCTCCCTCGGCTTCGAGGGCGCGCTGCCGGGCAACAGAACGACCGAGCTCGTCTTTCCTCCGGTCGAAGTGCCGGCGTCGATGGACGCGGGAGGCTGGCCGGTGACGGTCAGGATCCGGGGCACCGAGAACGGAGGACATCTCGACACGACGCTCGTTCTGTCCGATCCGATCCGGGTCGTGAGCCCCGCCGCTCTCTCGTACCGGATCGGCACGCTCGCTCCGCCCGCGGTCAGCAAGCGGAGCACCGTCTCTTTCGAGGCGGGGATCATGAACGCCGGCGGAGCGACGGTGACGTGCGATCCCGATTCGACCCGGTTCGCCTTCACGGACGGCTCTCTGACCTACACGGCGACCCTCGACCCCGCGCGGGGCCGGTCGATCGGCCCGGGCTCCTCCACGCTCTATTTCAGGGCGGTCGCGATCCCCTCCGGTATCGCCGTCGGAAGCTACCAGCCTTCCGTGCGGATACGGGGTTTCGAGAACGGCCTTCCCTTCGCCGCCGACCTCGCGCTCTCCGATCCGGTCGGCGTGCAGGAGCCTTCCCAGCTCGCCATCACGAGCACGACGGTGCTCCCGTCGCCGCTCGTTACGGCCGATCAGTCGGCGCCGTGGTTCGCCGCCGTGCAGGTCCAGAACAACGGCGGAGCCGCCGTCCGCCTCGAGAGCCTCTCCATGAGGCTCCTCTCTGGCCCGGCCGACGTGACGGATCAATGCGTTCTCACTCCCATCGACTTCGTGCCGAACGTCGATTCTCTGCTCGGGGGCGAATCGCGGTCGATCGCCGTGCGGTTCGACGACAACACCTCGAACGTGATGACGACGGGAACGATCGTCATCGAGTCGGCGATCGCCGGCCGCGATCTCAACAGCGGCGCGGCGCTCCTCGCCACGACCGAATACGGCGGCAAGGGGAGCTATCTCGTGCAGACCCCCGCGAGCCTCGTCTTCGCGTCGATCTCGCCTTCGGCCGACACGGTCACGGCGCTTCAGACGAAGGACTGGATCCTGGCCGTCGCGGTCCGGAACGCGGGCCAATCCGACGTACAGATCGATCTTTCTCCCGCCGCTACCTTCGTTTCGTTCTCGACGTCGGGCGATTTCGCGACGGTTCCGCCCGTCGCGCTCGCGGGCGGCGGGACCGTGCTCGAAGGCGGGGCGACCGACACGCTCCTGTGGCGGGTGGACCGGACCGGCTCCGTCGCCGGGAGCTGCCTCATCGAGGCGACCGTGCGCGCCGTGGAATCGAACAGCGGACGGGCGCTCGCCGCCTCGAGCGGCGCGCAAGGGGTCCGCGGAAACGTGCTCGTGCAGACCCCCGCCGCGCTCGGCATCACCGGCATCACGCCGCTCCAGAATCCGGTGACGATCTCGCAGGAGCGCGCATGGAGCGTCGAGATGGAAGTGCGCAACACGGGCCAATCGGACGTCGCCCTTCTCCTCGCGCGCGTCGATTCGACGCGGGTCGCGATTCCCGAAGGCAGCGGATTCGTCATCGGCAATCCGTCCTCGCTCGCGGGCGGCGGCACGGTTCTTCGCGGGGGCGCCGCCGGGAGGCTCGTTTTTATGGTCTCGACGACGGGAACGGCCGCGCCGGGCGCCCGGGAGATCGTTGGATCGGTCCTCGCCGTGGAGTCGAACAGCGACCGGCGGGTGTTCGCGTCCCGCGCCGAGGACGGGGACACCGTCACCTTGCAGCTTCGTCCCGAACCGGCGTATTCGGCGGGAAGCCTCGCCCCGACAACCGCGAGCAGCGGAACGAGCGTGTCGTTCGAGGCTGCGGTCGAGACCGCGGCCGGACAGTACGCCACGCTCGTCCTCGATCGCGGGGCGACGATCCTCAGCTTCGGCGACGCGGACGGCGACACGTTTCGAACGGCTCTCTCCGCCGTTTCCGCGAACGTCCTCCCGCCCGCGGCGCAGCGAACGCTCCTCTTCGACGCGAATACGATCGATCCCGCCGTCGCGCTCGGGAGACATCCCGCGTCGCTTCGGCTCGTCGGCGAGGAGAACGGCAATCCGTTTTCCCGCGTGCTGCCGCTCGCGCCCGATTCGATCCTCGTCGAGCGCGCGCCGCAGCTCAGCATCAGCCGCATCGCATCTCCTCCGTCGGTCACCCGATCGCAGACCGCGCCGTGGACCGTGAGGATGGTGCTCCGCAACAACGGCGAAGCGTCCGTCGATCTCGACCTCTCCGAGGCCGAGACGTTTCTTTCCTTTACGATCATCGGCGCGGGCGACCGGACGCACGAGTACGCCGTCGCGAGGCCGGCGGCGCTCGCCGGCCGGGGCGGAACGGTGCTTCCGGGTGGAGCGATCGACAGCCTCGTCTTCACGGTCACCGGGACCGGCTCGACTCCGGGTATAGCGCTCGTGAACGGCACCGTGACGGGGACCGACGTCAACAGCAATCTCACCGTGTCGGACGATACGTACAACGGCGGATTCAGCCACGTCGCGGTCGAGCTGCCGGGCGAGCCCGTCGTCGCCTCGAGCGCGCCCTCGCGGGCCACGGTGACGTCCGGGCAGACGACCGCGTGGCAGATCGCCTGCGAAGTATGCAACACGGGGGAGGCCGATCTCGCTCTCGTGCCCGACAGCGCGCGCGTGTACCGCGACGACGGCGAACCTCTCGCGCACGCCCGCCCCGCCTCGTTCGTCGAGGGGGGTCTCGCTCTGCCGGGCGGCGCATGCCGCCATCTCCTGTTCTCGGTATCCCCGACGCCGGTGATCCCCGAGGGCGCCGACATCGCTCTCCATGCCCGCGTCGTGCTGGTCGAGAACAACAACGGAATGCAGCGCTTCTTCGATACGCGCCTCGCCGGTTCGGGCTCGGGTTCGATCCGCGTGCAGTCGCCCGCGCTGCTTTCGATCGCTCTCGCCTCCTGCGTGTCCCCGCGCCGGCCCTACGTCAACGAGGGGCAGCGGTTCTCCGTCGTCGTCGCGGCGGCGAACGGCCGCTTCATGCTCGAGAAGCGGCGGGGGAGCCGGTCTCAAGCTTCCCGGCGACGTGTACGGCTTCTATCTGGGAGAGACGAAAGAGGAGGTCTTCG
>JAGUZZ010000191.1:0-8300 GCA_020060525.1 bacterium
CGCCGCGACGATCTCGTCGCGCGTCACGTCGCCGCTCACGCCGACGACGGCGTTGCCCGGATGGAAATAGGTCTCGTGGAGCGCGGCGAGATCGGCGCGCGTGATCGCGTTCACCGTCTCGACGGACGGCTCCCAGCCGTACGGATGATCCCCGTACACGAGCTTCGCGAACTCGCGCCGTGACACGGCGTGCGGCTCGTCGTTCTTCCGGCGGATATCCTCGAGCATCGTCTTGCGCTTCATCTCGATCTTGTCGTCGGGGAACGCCGGATTCATGACGAGATCGGCGAAGATCTCGAGGACGCGCGGGAGGTCTTTTTTGAGGCAGTTGAGCGAGATCTGCGTATTGAGATCGCCGCCGCGCACCTCGATGTACGCCGCGAGAAACTCGAGCTCGTCGTTGAGCCGGTCTGGCGGCCACGCCGCCGTGCCGCCGTTCCGCATGACCCACTGCGCCATCTCGCTCAGGCCGTAGCGGCCGCGATCGGGAAAGTAGGTCTTCACGAGCAGCACGACGTTCACGACGGGGATCTCGTGGTCCTCGACGAAGAACCCCGCGAGACCGTTCGAGAGCTCGATCTCGACCGTCTCGGGCGTCTTGATCGTGAGCGGCTCGTACGAGAGCTTCTCCGGGCGGGGACGTTTGGCCGCCGGCGCGGGCGAGGCGAACGAGACCGCGAGCGCCGCGGCGACGACAAGAATCAAGGCTTTCTTCCGCATGGCACCTCTCCTTTACTTCGCGACCGCGGCGGCTTTGGCCCGCTCCCAGAGCTCCTTGCCGAACGCCATGCGCTCGGCGTCCGTTTTGAGGCTCTGGAACTTCCGGAATATCTCGGCCTGTTCCTCCTGCGGGAGCGTCGCGATGAACTGCATGAGCGCCTGCCGGTCGATCTGCTCTTCGCCCCCGGCGCCTTCCTCGGCCGCGACCTGAACGCGCCAGGCGACCGTGCGGTTCGAGGGCGTGAGGTACTCGTTCGCGACGCGCATGACGTCCTCCGCCGTCACCTGCTTGATCCGCTCCATGATGCGGAAGTTCGCCCGGTAGTCGCCGTAGAAGAGTCGGCCGAAGCCGACGGTGAACGCGATGCCGAGGTTCGATCCGAGCTGGCGGATCTGCGCCGCGTCGATCTGGTTCTTGACGCGCTCGAGCTCGCGGGCCGTGACCGGCTCCTTCTTCAGTTTCTCGATCTCGTCGAGGATCGCCGACTCGACCTCCTCGAGGGTATGAGGGTTGCGCGGCAGGGCCTCGATCACGAGGAGGTTGTCATAGCGGTTCCCCGGCGCGTCGCCCACGTTCGGCTCGTCCGCGACGAGCTGCTTCTCCTCGTAGACGGTCTTGTAAAGGCGCGACGTGCGGCCGCCGGCGAGAACGCTCGAGATCACGTCGAACACGGCCGCGTCGGGATCGGGGTAGACCGGCTTGTGGAAGCCCATCATGAGCTTCGGATTGGCCGTGTGCTCGAGCACGACCCGCCGCTCGCCCTTCTGCGGGGGCTCGATCGTCTCGACGCGCGGCGGCTCGGGGCCGCGGGGGATCGGGCCGAAGTACCTCTCGGCCAGCTTCTTCACCCGGTCGACCGTGACGTCGCCGACGACGATGCCGACGGCGTTGTTCGGAATGTAGAACGTGTCGTGATACCGGATGAGCTCGTCGCGGTCGATCGTGCGGAGATCGCTCATCCAGCCGACGACCGGCCAGCGGTAGGGATGGGCGGTGAAGGCGACGGAGTAGAACGCCTCGCCGAGCTGGTCGTCGGGGTCGTTCTCGCCGAGCCGCCGCTCTTCCATGACGACGTCGCGCTCGGACCAGAACTCCCGGAACACCGCCGACTCCATCCGGTCGGACTCGAGGTTCATGAAGAGCTCGAGCCTGTTCGCGGGGAGGTACTCGAGGTAGACCGTCATGTCGGTCCCCGTGAAGGCGTTGAGAAAGCGCGAGCCGTTGTTCATGAAGAGCCCCCACAGCTCGTCTTTCACCATGTACTGCCGCTGTTCGTCGAGGAGCTTCGATATCTCGCCCCACGCCGTCTCGTACTCGAGGTACTTTTCGAGATAGTCGACGCCCTGATCCTCGACGAGATACGGCGTCGAGGCGAGCTCGTCGGGGAGCGGCTTCATCGCGCGGATCTTGGCGACGAGGAGCTTCTGCTGCTCGTACTTGTCGGTGCCGACCGCCTTTTTCTCGTCCTCGGTGAAGGCGTTCAGAACCCCCTTCGCGAACTCGTGGAACCGCTCGAAGCGCCATTCGCCGATTTCCTTGCGCAGCGCGATCGTCCGTTCGCCGAGCGCGTCCGTTCGCTCCAAGTACGGCAGCTCTTTCTTGTAGTTCTTCGTCCCCATCATCTCCGTGCCCTTGAACATCATGTGCTCGAGAAGATGGGAGATGCCGGTGACGTTGGGCCACTCGTTCGCCGCGCCGACGTCGTAGGCGACGGCGCAGAAGACGACGGGGGCCTCGTGGCGCTCGACGACGATGAACGTCATTCCGTTCTTGAGCGTGAACTCCTTGACCTTCTCCTCGAGCGTCTGAGCCGCGAGCGGCCCGGCCGCGGCGGCCGCCGCGGCCAGCGCGACGAGCGCGGCGAGGAGAAGCGACGATCCCTTCCGCACGTGCATGGATCCTCCTCTCGACATCGATCCCGGAACCGTCCCCGCGGCGCCGCATCCGGAACCCGGCCGCGGGAAAACCGAAACATGATACTACAAGCCGAGCATGACCGTCCAGCGATCGACGTGCCCGGCCTCGTCCGCCTGATTCTTCGCGACGATCCGCCGCGTGTCCTCGTCCCAGTCGACCGTCTCGAGGAGCTCGGCGTAATGGCGCACGGCCTTCGTCTCGACCCAGATCCCCATGCGGAGGATCCCCCGATCGCCTCGCATCCGCGACCACGCCCCGAAGACGAATCCGACGATCCAGTACGCCCAGCGGAAGGGGCTCGGCCGCACGCCGTACTCGGAGAGCTTCACCTGAAAGTCTTGAACGTGGGTCATCTCGTTGCACATGGCGGCGACGAGCGCCCGGTTGAGCGCCGAATCCTTCTTCGTGATCTGGCACCGGTATATGTTGGCCGCCATGATCTCGAGCGTGTGGAGCGTCCGGAGCCCCCGTGCGATGCGCGCTCGGCGCTCGCCCGATACGGCGCCGACGCGCATGCGAACGTCCACGTCGCGCATCTCGGGCCGGATGACGCCGATGTCGGTGCTCATTTCACGCCTCCCGCCTCTAGGTATACACCAACCGGCCGGTTGATTAAAGCTCCATCGTATGGTACCCTTCCGGCGCCGATCACCCGCCCGCCGTGGAACGGCGAGCGTTCTTTACCATGGAGACGAGGTGGCCATGAGGTTGCGCCGAATGAAAACCGTCGCCGGCGCGATGCCGGCGATGTGGATCGCTCTGCTGTCGTGGATTCTGCCCGTCCGCGCGCAGGAGACGGGGGAGCTGGAAGCGCCCTACTGGCAGCAGGAGGCGAACTACGAGATCAAGGTCTCGCTCGACACGAAGGAGCGCGTCCTCACGGGCGCCGAGACGATCCGTTACACGAACAACTCTCCCGACACGCTGAGCGAGTTCTATCTCCACCTCTACGCGAACGCCTTCCGCGAGAAGACCTCGCCCCTCATCCGCGACTACCTTCAGGGGACGCTCCACTTCTTCGTGGGGCTCGCCGAATCGATGCGCGGCTGGATCGACGTCTCGGACCTCGCCGTAAACGGCGCCGCCGTCGAGTTCTCGGTCGACGGGACGATCCTCGCGAGCGCCTTCCCGAAACCCCTCCTCCCCGGCGAGTCCGCCGTGATCACGCTTTCCTTCCGTCTCGCGATCATGAGGCGTCTCGGCCGCATGGGCTGGTCGGGCGACCAGTTCGACATGGCGCAGTGGTATCCGAAGATCGCGGTCTACGACACGGACGGCTGGCACCCCGATCAGTACCGCATGGGAGAGTTCTACGGCGAGTTCGGGGACTTCGACGTTCACATCACCCTCCCCGAATCGTACGTCGTGGCGGCGACGGGGATCCCGGTCTCGGGCGATCCGGGCTGGACGAAGAACCCGCTCCGCCGCGGCCCGGCCGCGAAAGGGGGCGGCGGGCATCCGGGCGGACGCCCGCCGTCGAAGGGCGCGGCTTCAGGCGCCGCCGAGACGCCGAAGACCCTCCATTTCCGCGCCGAGAACGTTCACGATTTCGCGTGGTGCGCGAACCCCTCCTTCATCGTGCAGGATACGGTCCACAACGGCGTGCGCGTCATGAGCTTCTTCCGCCCGTGGAACCGCGCGTGGGCCGACACGACGCTCGCGCACGCGCTCCGCTCGGTCCGATGGCTCGAAACCGTGGCGGGCCCCTTCCCCTATCCGCAGGTGAGCATCGTCGATTGCTCGACGCGCGGCGGGATGGAGTATCCGATGCTCGTCATGAACGGCTCGGTGGACGAGGGGCTCGTGCTCCACGAGGTCGCGCACAACTACTTCTACGGCGCCCTCGGCAACGACGAACGGGCCGAGGCGTGGCTCGACGAAGGGTTCGTCCAGTACCTCGTCTTCCGGAACGCCGAGGAGAAGCACGGCCCGTACGGCAAACCCGCGAAACGCCGCTGGCCGTTCTCGCTCTTCCGCGAGCGGCGGATGTGGGACGGCATCGAGGCGCCCGTCGTGCGGCTCCATCGCACGGACTTCGCCGAGCGGATCGCGACGCCCGTGCACGAGTTCGAGAACGGATTCAGCACGATGCCCTATATCGGCGCGCCCCTCTTCCTGCGGGCGCTGCGATACACGGTCGGCGACGAGAGCTTCCGCGCGATCGTCACGACCTACGTCGAGCGCTGGAAATACAAGCACGTCGACGAGGAGGCGTTCCGCGTCGTGTGCGAAGAGGTTTCCGGGATGGACCTCAAGGAGATGTTCCGCCAGTGGCTCCACACGACGAAGGACTGCGACTACCGGCTCGCGCGCTTCAAGACGACGAAGACGAAGGACGGATGGAGCGCCGATCTCCGCATCGACCGCAGGGGCGAGCTCATGATGCCGGTCACGCTGGCCGTGCGGCTCGCGAACGGAGAGGTCGCCTCGCGGCGGTTCGACGGCTTTTCCCGCACGATCACCGACACGCTCCGCTTCGACGCGCGGCCGGTGTGGGCCGCGATCAATCCCGAGAACGAGATCCTCGACGTCTATCGCCTCGACAACGTGCTCCCGCGGCAGCGGCACTACACGCTCGACGTGCCGGGGAACGCGTACTATCCTCCCGACGCCTACTCGTTCCGGTTCCTTCCCTTCGGCATGTACAACGACGTCGACGGGGGGAAAGCGGGGCTCCGGATCCGCGGAAGCTTCGACGACATGTACCGGAGGTTCACCATCCTCGGCGCCTACGGCTTCGAGAGCGGCGCCGTCGACGCGTACGGATCGTACCGGCACCCGGCCGGGTACTTCGGCCGGGACGCCTCGCTCTTCGCGTCGGGATTCATCCGCGAGGGACGGCAGGGAGCCTCGCTCGAGATCGCCAAGATCCGCCGGAAATCCCTCTACGATCCGCTCGCGCACGTGATCAGGCTCGGCCTCGTCTATCACGAGCTCACGGACGAACAATACGTCTACCCCTTCACGTACGAGAAGGGGCTCAACTTCAAGGGCCGTATCGGCGTCTCGATCGCCCCGAAGACGGATGTCTTCGAGTCGAACCTCGATCTCTCTCTCGAACGCACGATGTGGGGAAGCGACTTCGACACGGAGAAGCTCGGCGTCTCGCTCGCGCTCGCTCCCGCGATCCGGGCGGATGTTCTGCCGGTGAAGCCGTACCTGCGCTTCTTCCTCGGACGCGCGATGGTCGACGCGCCGGTGCAGGAGCGCTTCCAGCTCGCCGGCGCGGGCACGCTCGCGAAGGAGAACTACTTCTGGCTCAGGAGCGTCGGCGCGTGGCCGAAGGACTACTACGGCAACTTCCACGTGCCGGGCGACGCGAACCTGCGCGGCTACTACGACGGCACGTTCGCCTTCAAGCAGGTCTTCGCTTCGAACGTGGAGCTCGAGCTGCCGTTCCCGCTCCCGGTGAGCCGGAAGCTCGCCCGCGCGCTCGACCGGCGGCTCTATCTCTTCTTCGACTGGGGCAAGGTGATGGACGCGCGGCCGCTCGAGGGTCTCGCGCCGTGGATGCGCGGCTCGTTCGACGAGAACTATTTCGACGAGATGCTGCTCGACACGGGCGTCGGCGTGAGCCTCTGGAAGCTCACGGCGGAGTTCCCGCTCTACCTCAGCCACCCGGCTCTCGTCGGGCAGGACGAGAAATGGGATTTCCGCTGGACGATCGGCGTCACGCGCCTCTTCTGAAGGCGCGCACCCGGCGGCGGAAACGGATCGGGGCGTCTTCCCGCGAAGACGCCCCGTGCGTTTTCTCCCGCCGCCCGGACGCCGGCGCGGCTACGTGATCGTTCCGGCGATCGCGGGATCGAGGTCGGTGAACCGCGCGAGCCACGCGACGCGCTCGGCGCGGAGCGTTTCGCGCAGCGCCGCGAGCTCCCCGTCAGTGTAGAAGCGCCGCTCGTCGTAGCGCGCGAGATCGAGCCCCGGGATCGATTCCGGCACCTCGTACCCCCAGAACGCGTCTCGTTTCCATACGACGCCCGATCGGGCGATCTCGCGTATCACCGCGGCCGAGTCCTGAATGCTGATCTTCTGCCCCGCGAGCACCGCGACCTCGACGAGCGCCATGCCGGCGCCGCTCTCCGTCCCCGCGTCGAGCGCGGCGAGGAGATCCTTGAGGTCGTTCCTCGCGCGGAGCCGCGTGCCGCCTCTCGCGACCTCGTAGCGCACGGACGAGACCTTGAACTTCATCGTCTCGCCGGCCGGGAGCGCGTGGTCGATCTTCGAGCCCGTGTCGGGATGCTTCCCGCCGTCGACGAAGCGGCGGAGCTTCTCGCGGGCCTCCGGCGCGTCGAGCGGCTCGGAGCTCCGCTCGACGGTCCTTCCGCCGAAGCCGCCCGTGTTGAGGAGGAAGCACTGGACCTTCGGGTTCTTCCGTATGATCCGGTAGAAAATGTTCCCCTCCTCGCCCTCGGAGCCGACGATGAAGGGGTTCGTGCCGACCTCGCGGACCGATTGCCCCGCCTTCGTCGGGTCGGACGCGGAGGTGATGATCGACTCGCCGAGCATGAAGAACGCGGCCGCCTGCTCGGGATCGAGGCGCGCGGCGGGCGGCACGATCGTCTCGCGCCGCGTGATGAAGAAGATGAGATCGACGCGGGGAAGATCGATCTCCGCGTCGGTAAAATCGAGCTCCCGCCGCACGACGACGCCGCGGCCGTTCAGGCAGCGGCCGCCGGGCGCGAAGGGATGGTCGTAGCGGAAGAAATCGACGTCGAGCGTCTTCGGATCGACGTACACGTTCTCGAGCACGGCCGAGGGGCTCACGGCGCCCGCGTAGAGGAGCGGCTGTCCCTCGGGCTCGAGCCCCTCCGTCTTGATGTAGGCGTTGTCCTCGGTGCCGTGGGCGGTCCCGCTCTCCGTCATGACGAAGAAATCGTCCTGCCGTATGACGACGCTCTCCCCCTTCGCGGGGTCGAGCCAGAAATGGTGCACGGAGAGGGTCGTCTTTCCCGTGCCGCTCAATCCGAAGAAGATCGCGCCCTTGTTCTCGACCTTCCCCGATGTCGCGTCGAGGGCGCGGATCACCTTGCCGCCGGCGTGCACGCCGAGCCCGCCGCCCGAGCCGGCGAGCAGACGCGTCTTCTCGGCGTACATCGCCATCCGCAGGTGCCCCTTCTTCACCTCGCCGAAGTAATCGCTTCCGAGTACGTACGTCGCGCGGCCCGTCGCGTCGCAGAAAATGGCGCGCGGATCGAGGCCCAGCCGCTTCGCGACGTCCCCCCACTCGGGGATCATGACGAGCACCTGATCCGGCTCCTCCTCTTCGCGTCCCGCGGGGAGATCGAAGATGAGCTTGTCCCACATCACGAGGAGTCGGGCGAACGGCTTCGTGACGATCGTTCGGCAGTGGTGGCTGTGCTCGGGATGGAGACCCATCTGCTTGTCCATCACGAGGAGCTCGACGCCGGAGCCCGCGAGGTACGCCGCGGCCGCTTCGATCAACGTTCTCTGGCGCTCGTTCGGCTCGCCGAAGAATATCTCGGTGAACGCCGCCGAGCGGCTCGTCACCCGGGAGACGAACGCGGGGTTGCGGTACTTCGTGAGCACGTCGGCGGTGCCGCGCGTCGAGACGGTGGTCTCGTCCCGAAGCGCGAGTTCGCCGATGGCCCCGCGCGAGCGGACGAGCCGTCCTCCTTCGCGCGCGGTCTTCGTGATCTTC
>JAGUZZ010000254.1:0-17346 GCA_020060525.1 bacterium
GACCTCCCCGCGCTCGAGCGCGAGGCCTCCGTGCGCCTGCGGTTTTCCGGAAACCGTCCGGCCCCGCGCTAGGGGCGCCCCGCCCCGGCCGCGTCGGGCGGAACGTCCGGCGAGTAGCGCAGATTCCCGTCTTCCACCACGACCCACGGATACTTCCGGGCGATCGCCTGCTTCTGCTCCGCCGCGGCGGAGCTCGCCGCCTTGAGCTCGTAGCTCCGATCGAGCTCCCGCACGATGAAACGCGCCATGAAGATGAAGAAAAGCGGCACGGCGAACGGCACGAGCCTGCGCCAGCGCTGATGGGAGATGAGCCGCGAGCAGTAGACCGCCCCCGCCGCGAGCACCATGGCGAGGCCGATGGAGACGAGGTAGAGGTGCCGTATGTTGAGCCAGTCCCCGGGGAACTGGAAGAAGGCGAAAGGGAACGCCATGATGTAGGTCCACGCGATGAAGAATCGTATCGTATGGTTCCCGAAGATGAAGCCGAAGAACGAGTAGGACACGACCATGAGCGCGATGAGGACCCTGATCGCGGTGGCGAACCCGTAGATGAAGCGAACGACCGGCCCCGCCTCGGTGACGAGGTGCGACGTATGCACGGGGAAGATCATCCGGACGAGGTAGTTGATGATGTTTTTGGCGGCGTAGTACGCGGCGGCGAGCGGGCCGGGGCTCTCCGTCGTGTAGAAAGGCGGCCGGTAGTGGAACACCTGCGTTTTCACGACGAGCGCGGCCGCCGCGATGACGAGCAGTATGATGAAATTCCTGTTGAGAACGCGCCGGCCGGTGTCCTGACGGAAGAAATAGTTGAACGCGAGAAAGGCGCCGAGGATGGCGAAGCTCGTGCTTCTCGTGAACATCGAGCCGACGAAGAAGACGAGCGCGAGGAAATACCAGGCCGAGAGCGTTTTCCCGCGCCCGCCGAGCTCGTTCCTGAAATAGAAAAGCATCGTGAGCAGGGTGAGCGCCGTTATGACGAGGTCCTCGAGCCCCGACATTATCATGATCGCCTTGCCGTAGCTCCCGACGGTGAACACGAAGAGGACCGCTGAGACGGCGGCGACCGCGGCGTCCCGCAGGAGCGTCCGGACGAGCAGATAGACGAGGAAGGAGTTGAGGCCGTGGAGCAGGATGTTGAACAGAAAGTAGCCGCGCGGGTCGAACCCGAACCGGTGAAACAGCACGTACGAGATTCCGTACACGAGCGGCTGGAACTTGAGCGGGGGCTCGCTGTCGAAGAGGGCGAGCTTGCCGGTCGTCATGCGCAGGTTGTGGTCGATGTATCCGAAATCGTCCCGGTGCCAGAAGCTGTTGTCGATCGCGAGATGGAAAAAGGCGAAGCTCAGGCACAGAAACACGGCGAGCCAGAGCATGTTTTTTAAAACGGATCCCACGGTCCCCTCCCGCGAGAAAGTACACGTCACGGCACTATACCACGGAGGGAACGTTTTTGAGAAGCGTCAGTCGCGGACTACCGCATGAGAACCATGGTGCGGGACAGCGTTCTCTTTCCGGCCCGGAGGCGGCAGAAGTAGACTCCCGACGGAACGCTCTCGCCGCGGTCGTTCCGGCCGTCCCACGCGATCGAATGGCCACCCGCGGGATACGAGCCGGACGCGAGCGAGCGAACGCGAGCCCCGGAGGCGTCATAGACCTCTACCGAGACCGGCCCCGCGGCGTCGAGGGAGAAGGAGATCGTCGTCGAGGGGTTGAACGGGTTCGGGCGGTTCTGGTGGAGCGCGAACGCCGCGGGAGGCGACGCGACCGGCTCCGTCTCGAAGAGCGTGCGCCGGACGCCGCCTTCGATCACGTCCACGCGGTAGCGGTAGCTGCGCCCGGGCTCCACCGCGCGGTCGACGAACGAGAAGGCGAGCGCCGACCGCGATATCTCTCCCTCGACCGGCTCATAAACCGGCTCGGGCGCGTCCGCGGCCCGCAGCACGCGGAACGCGGCGTCCTCCCCCGCCTCGCCGAGCGTCCAGACGACGCGGATGCCGGATCCGTCGCGGATCGCCGCGAAGCTCTGCAGCTCGGCGGCCACGAGCGCGCCGTTCCCGAGGACCCGCTGCGCGTAGATGTCGGTCTCGACCGCCCGGTCGTCGACGAAGGCGACGATGGCTCCGTTCGAGCCGCCGTCGGGAGCGACGCCGAGGTTGTATTTCCATCCGGCCGACGTGGAGACGACGACCCCGCCCACCCGCCAGAGAGCGGTTCCCTCCGCGCTCACGCGCTGCGCGCAGATCGACGGATAATCGTCCGTCCGGTCGATCCACGCGATGATCGCGCCGTTCATGCCGTCGGGCACGATGCCGAGATCCGTCTGATCGAAACCGAACGTGCAGACGGGGACGCCGCTCTCGGGCCAGAGCCGCGCGCCGTGCTCGTCGATGCGCTGAGCGTAGATGTCGAGACTCCCGTCCCGGTCGTCGGACCACGCGACGATGCAGCCCCCCGCGCCGTCGGAGCAGACGACGGGGAACCTCTGCTGCTCCGGCAGCACGGCGACCGGCATGCCGTTTATGCCCCAGAGAGGCGTCGCGGCGCCGTTTACGCGCGAGGCGAAGACGTCGTACGTGCCCTCTCTGGAGTCGTGCCACACGAATATCCCTCCGCCGCGGCCGTCCGAAACGCCGGCGAGCCCCCGCTGATCGGTGTATATCTGGCAGATCGGAGCGCCGTTGTCCTGCCAGAGCCGGGCGCCTTCGGGCGTGACTCTTTGCGCGAAGATATCGGTTTGCGCGAGGCTCCGGCCGTCGATCCAGCCGACGATGGCGCCTCCCGCGCCGTCCGTCATGATAACTGGATCCGTCTGGTATCCGCGCGCGACGCACAAGGGGAGCCCGTAGGGGTGCCACATCATGTATCCGCCGCCCCCCGCGAGGCGCTGGGTAAAGAGGTCCGTCTTGCGCTTCGGAAACATCTCTCCGTCCGAGTCCCACACCTCGTCGACCCACGCGAAGATCGCGCCGCCCACTTCGTCGGGGACCATCACCGGCTGGGGATCGATCTGCAGGTCGGGCAGCACGTTCACGATCGCGCCGTCCGTGCCCCAAAGCATTTCGCCGGTGCCGCTTATTCTCTGGGCGAAGATGTCGGCGCCGCCGATCCGCTGATCCATCCACGCGACGATGGCTCCGCCGAGGCCGTCCGAGCCTATGATCGCGTTGAACTGACGCTCGGCGGCCGTGCACACGGGGATGCCGTCCGGCGCCCAAACCGGGTTGCCCCGGGAGTCGATGCGCTGGGCGTAAATGTCCAGGCCGGTCCAGCTCGGGCGCAGATCGGCCCACGCGATGAACGCGCCGCCCGCGCCGTCCGAAGCTATCACCGATTGGAGCTGGTACCAGGGGGCCGTGCAAACGGGGGTGCCGCCCGGGATCCAGCAGAGACCGGCGCCGGAGACGGCGGCGCACGAGGAGGCGGCCAGCACGAAGAGAGCGGCGCGAACGCGTGGATTCATTCCGCTGTCCTCCTTCTTGCGAAAGGAGCAACCGAGAAAAGATCGCTTCCGCGGTGGAGTCCGCCGGCCATAAGGGGGTCTTTTGATAAAATAGCCGTTCGGCCGTGCCGGCGCAACCGAAAGCGCGGCAAGCCGCATCGCGCCGCCGCTCGCGCGTCAGGTTTTTCTCAGGACGATCCTCATCGTGGTGCCGGAGCCGACGACGCTGTCGAGGACGAAGATCTTCCCGCCGAACCTCGCGAGCTCCGTGCGGGCGTAATGCAGACCGAAGCCGCCCTCTTCCTTCGTCGTGTAGTACCTCTCGAAGGCCTGCTCCCAATCCTCGCGCGGGATCCCGCACCCGTTGTCGCGGATGTCGATCGTGCAGTAGTTGCCTTCCCAGCGTGCGTCGATCGCGATCTCCGCGGCGGCGTTGCCGTCGGTCGCCCGCGCGGAGTTCGACAGGAGGGTCTCGACGATCTTGTCGAATATCAGCGGAGAGACGAACACGCTCTCGGCGGCGGTGACGCCGGGCGGAAGAGAGAGAGAGATCGTCTTGCCGGCGCGCTCGTCCCGGCATCGCGCGGCGCCCCGCTCGAGCGCCTCGGCCAGCGGGGTCCGGAAAATGGAGCGAAGATTCGCGCGGATCCCCGCGACCGCGCGGTCGACGTCCTCGAGGGCCGAGAGCGCGCTCGATACGCGCTCCCGCGGATCCGCGGCCGGCTGCTCGGCGCCTGAAGCGAGGATCGACGCCATATCCTGACCGGCGAGGCCGGCCTTCTCGACGACCGTGCGCCACGTCTCTTCGGGGAAGCCCGCCTTGCGCGCGAGCATCACGATGTGCTCCATCTCCGGCACGACCGTCTCGACGAACGTCTCGCGCAGCCGCTCGAATAGCTCCGCCCGCGCCCCCGTGTCGGATTGCACCTGATCCCAGTTTTTCAGGTGCAGCCTGAGGCGGTCGAGGACCTTGAGGGAGGATCCTCCGTGGCCGAAGGCCGACATCGCGGTGAGCAGGTCGTTGCGCGCCTCGGCGACGGCGATCCGCTGGGCCCCGCGTCGGGAGACATGCGTGCGAACGGCCAATCCCATCGAACCTACGATAAAAAGGGCCGCGGAATAGGCCGCGACGCTCGAACGCCGCGCGGACGCCCGGAGACGGGTCGCGAGCGGCGAGGGCGCGAGGGTCATGATCCGGATCGAATCTTCCGTCGCGACGACGATTCGATTCATGCCGTCGTACCGGGCGATCTGAGCCTCGAAGGTCCGCGGGAACGTTCTCTTGGCGAGCGGCGCACCCTTCGGATTCATGACGATGAGCAGGCTGTCGAGGCGGCAGACGATCTCGGGTTTTCCGTCGTCGTTCAAATCCCCGGCGCCGAAGAGCCGGGCATATACCGGCTCCTTGCGATTGAAGGCGTCGGCGATTTTTACGCTTCTGAAGTCATGCTCGAGCATGGCGAGCTCCCCGTCGATACCTTGGACGAGGAATTCCGGAAAGGGATCGCCGTCGAGCTCGACCGCACGCAGCGATTCGGCGTAAAAATCGAGAGACACGGTGGAAAGCGCCTCGCCGTCCGCGCTCAAAGCCATGACGGTCCATGCAGGGGGAATTTCGAGGCGGAGCGGCCCCCCCGCCGGTAGATACCGCGCGACGAGGATCTCGTTCTTTCCGTCGGCGTCGATATCCGCGAGCGAAAGAAATCCGCGCCCCCCTAGCCCAGCCAATTCCTTCCTCCAGAGCTCGCGGCCGTCGCGCGGATCGAGACAGAATACATAAGTAACGTCGGAGGCCATCTCATGAGCGGAAATTCCCGTGCGCGCGGCATATGTCGTTGCGATGACGCGCGGCCCGCTCGCGCCGAAGTCCGCGCAAATCACGTGCTCGATATGAGGCCCGAACTCGAAGCGCCAGAGTTCCCGCCCGGTCGGCCCGTCGAACGCGCCGAGAAAGCACGGGCGGGCGTCGGCTTTTCTCGTGTTGATCCCGATAAAGAGCCTGGCCGCTGTGTTTTTATCCGCGGCGGAGCTCGCGAATCTCGTCATCATCCATGGTCTCTCGATCCAATTCAGCGGGGTCAGAGGCCCTATGGTATAGAGAGGCGCCGACGGCCCCTTCGGCGAGAACCAGTCATGGCAGGACAGCACCCAGCCTTCGGGAGTGTTGGAATAAACGAAAAACTCGGGGCGGCCGTCGCCGTTTGCGTCCGCAACGATGTTCGCGCATCTTCGCCGGCCAAATGAATATTCCCCGGCGAGATCCAGCTCCATGCCGTGGAGCCGGTACCAGAGGAAGCGATTCGCTTCATTGACGAGAAGATCGTCGTGCCCGTCGAGATCGAGGTCGACGACGAAAAATGGCAGATACCGCGCGGCACTCTTCGCGATTCCCTCTTCGATCTGAAAGGCGAAGCTGCTGCCGAGGATACGCGGCTTTTCGCCCGCGCGCCAAGCCGCGCCGAGCACGGCGAGCGCTCCCGCCGACACAGCGCAGACGAGCGCGGCGGCGTATGGGTATGATCGAAGAGCTTTCACATGCGTAATCGGCGGCTGAGGTTTCGGATCTAGGGCGAGCTTGTTCTTCGATTCTAGGGCATTGCGCGGCGGGCTGTCAACGAAACAGCGGTGCTATGAAGCGAAACGCCCGGTGCGGACGGCGTCGAGGTCGAGACATTCGATCTTCCCGCCGGCGCGCGCCTATTTCAAAAGCACGGCTTTTATGGCTGATGAGGCGTTCGGCGCCTTCGCTCGAACGAAATACACGCCGGCGGCCGCCGGCTCGCCGCTTATCCCGTCGCCGCGCCACCGCAGAAGGTTCGCGCCCCGAAGGAGAGGGCCTTTCCAAAGACGAGCCACGAGACGCCCCGCGGCGTCGTGGATCGTCACCTCGACCTCGGCCCCCGCCTCGAGATCGACCACGACATTCGCCGTCGCGTTGAAGGGGTTCGGGAAAAAGCGCAGGCGGAGGGGGGCGAACGGCGCCGCGGGAGGTCCCGAGCGATCGGGGACGGCGAATCCTCCGTCATACATGACGGGGAGAGCGGATGTCTCGTATCGAACCTCGCCGCCCCGCGGGAGATAGAAGGAAAAATCCGCGTCGGGCCGGTCGATGTGAACGGTGTCCGTCGAAAAGACGAAATTGGCCTTCCCGTCCCGGATCCACGCATAGGGGATGCTGCCGCACTCGAACCGGCTCGCTTCGTTCGCGAGAAGCCCGGCGAGCTCGCCGTCCCGCACGCGAAGAACCGCCAGCCGGGCGTCGGTCGAGATCCGGCGCGTCGCCGCGCCGCCGGCCGCGCAGAAAACCTCCACTGAAAACACCGCCTCGGCGCCGGCCCTGTTGACCGCGATGACGTCGACGACGCTATCGGGCCAGCCGAGGAGTGCGACCGATCCCCACGGATAGAAGGTATGGCTCAGCACGGCGTGCCGGGCCGGGTCCCTGTCGGGGATGAGAAGCGAGCAGAAAGAGAGCTCCGTCCCTTCGACGGAGAGCGAAACGACGCTCGTGTTCGGATCCTCGTTTCCGTTGTCGAAAGGAATGAGCGAGACGAGGAGCGAGTCGAAGGCCGGGCTCACGACGTAGAGATTCATGAGCCCGGTTCCCCCGCGTATGCATATAGGATTCGCGGAGAGGTCGACGGCGTTCCTTTCGTCCGTATGGAGGCGCCAGGAGTAGAGGTGCGCGAGGGCGTCCTTGCGGATTTCGTCCCAGATGACGAAGTAGGGGGGCATGCCGGGTTCGTGGACGGCCGCGACGCGCCGGTGCGCCCGCTCGACCGGGTTTCCGCCGTCGAAGCCCCACGACCAGTTGTCGTCCGGGAACGGGTATCCGGCCCGGTTGAACTCGCTGTACGTCGTGTAGGCGTCGGTCGCGTCCCCGAACACATAGTCGGCGAAGGCGCTTAGTATATGCTCCCGCACGGCGCCGTCGGTCCCCACCGACTGGCCCGCGTTGTGCTGTCCCCTCCCGTCGATCAGCACGAGGTTGTGTCCTTCGGTCTCTTTCGCGGGGATGCCGGGGCCGTTGTCCGCGGCGAACGCGGTCCCGTACCCCCAGAGGGTGAAGTTGTTCCGGTCCTCCTGCGCGTGGCCGCCCATGAACTTCCCCGAAGAGAAGCTGAAAACGACGTCGTCCGAGGCGTCTCCTTCGGGCCACCCGGTTCGGAAGCAGTACAGGCCCTGCCGCCGCCAGAGAAAATGACGCGGAAGGCGGTCGCGCGGATTTTCCGGGGGCACGTCGCGGTGCCAGAGAACGGTCGCCGGCTTGTCCGCGAGGATCCCCGAATCGTGCCCGTAGTCCGGCCCGACGATCCGCTCCCAGAGCCACGCGGACACGCCGCTCCCCCAAGCCGTTTGCGCCCAGTCGAGGTAGGTGTGGTGGCGCGAGAGGCCGTAGTTGAGGTACGCGGAGTCGTTGACGTTGATGACGGCCGCTCCTCCGATCGGGAGCGTCGAGAAGGCGAGCCAGCTCTCGAGGCTCCTGAGCCCCGCGAGCGCCGAGAAGTCGCGGCGATCGTAGAGACGCGAGCGGGCCCAGAAGTAATACGCCAGATTCCTGACGCTCCATCCCGCGTACATCGGGCCCTCTGAGTAGGATCCGCCGGGATCGAGATGGGCGAGGCTCCACGTCGAAACGTATTCATCGGCCCGCGCGACGACCGCCCGGACCCAATCGGAAGGCATCTCGCGTTCGAGGCAGAGGGCGGCGATGCCGAGCGCGGAGCCGATCACGGCGTTGTAGTTGCTCACGTACGGGCTGTGAAGCCACCGTTCGTAGCGAAAAACCGTCATCGCCGTATCGACGTAGGCGACCAATTCGGTCCGCACGCGCGTCCGGAGCGACTCCGGCGCGTCGGCGAAGAACAGGTCGTAGCCGAACGCGAGCGCCCGCATCCGAAGGGACGAGAAGAAGACATCGTCGTCGGGGTCGTCGGCGTCGGCGAGGTAGAGGGTCACGCGCCTGCCGAAGTCGAGCGCGGCTTGGTCGATCGGCGTCTCGAGGTAGGCGGCCAGCCCGAGGTTCGGCATGACATTGATCCCGAAGGTATCCCCGAACAGCTCCTCCTCGGTTTTCGCCGGATAGACGGAGCGGACGATGTCGCGTATCGCCGCGTAGGCCGCGTCGTCGCGCCCCCCGTCGCGGACCTTCAGCCGGAGCGCCGGGATCTCCTCCGGCGTGAAGAGCAGCCGGGGATGACGGCTGTCGTAGGGCGATTCGCACGGCCCGGCGGCCGTTCGCGGAGCGGGGGCCGAAGCGGCCGGCGCCGTCGCGGCGATCAAGGACGAAAGGGCTGCTGCCGCAAGAAACCTCTGCATGATTGCTCGGTCCCGGATAAGGCCGCGGCGTCGCTCGCCGGCCGTTTCCGAGACCACTCTATAGGATGCAATGACGCCTGTCCATCGCTGCCGGATCCGTTTCGAGCCCGCCGGCCGGAATATAGTACGGCACCGCGGAGCGGCGGGCGGTGTTTACTCTGCAGGCTATCGACGAAGGATCGTTTTCCCGCGGCGGATCATGGGTCCGCCCGCGGGCGCTTCGATGAAAGGCATGGTGCGGGATGAAGGCGTATGATCGATGCAGATTGATCGCGGCGGTTTTCGCGCTCGCGGCTCTCGGACATCCGGCGCTCGCGCAAACGATCGAGGCGCCGTTTACGGCGGACCTCTGGGAGCTCGAAGGCGCGTCCCTCGTCGAGCATCTCGGGCGGCAGGCGCTCAGGGGCACGGCGTCGCTTAGGAACGTCGAGTTCGAGAACGGCGTCATCGAGTTCGATCTCGCGGTGAGCGGCGAAGCGAGCTATCCGGGGATCGCGTTCCGCGCGGAGGGAGACGATTGGTTCGAGCGCGTCTACATCCGCCCGCATCGCGCGGGACGTTATCCCGACGCGCTTCAGTACACGCCGACGATGAACGGCATAGAGGAATGGCAGCTCTGCAACGGTCCCGGCTTCACGGCGGGCGTGGAGTTTCCGCCCGACCGGTGGATTCCGGTCAGGCTCGAGGTCAAGGGATCTCAGGCGCGCGTCTTCGTGAACGGCGCCGAGCGGCCCGCCCTCGAGATACACGAGCTTCGCGGCGGGCGGGCGAAGGGCGGGATAGCGCTCGTCGGCGAGAACAACGCGAAAGCGCATTTCTCGAACTTCCGGTACCGTCTCGACGACGGGCTCGCGTTCGATCCGGCGCCCGTCGCCGATTCCGCTTGCGGCGTCCTCTCCGAGTGGGATATCTCCCGGCCGTTTTCGGCGAACGCGATCGACGACGAGCGCGCGCCGGAGGCGCAAGGCATCACGGATCTTCAGTGGCGGCGCGTCGCCGCGGAGCCGTCGGGTCTCGTCGACGTCGGCCGATACGCGAAACGGCCCGGGCGCGAACCGAGCGTCATCTGCGCGAGGACGATCATACGATCGGACGGGAGCGAGACGCGGAAACTGCTGTTCGGATACAGCGACGCGGTGAGCGTCCTGCTCAACGGGAAGCTGCTCTTCTCGGGGGGCAGCGCCTACCGTTTCCGCGATCCGACGTTTCTCGGGATCGCCGGGTATTTCGACGCGGTCTCGCTTCCCCTGGAAAAAGGGGACAACGAGCTTCTCCTCTACGTGGCCGAGGCGACGGGGGGATGGGGGTTCATGTGCCGGGACGGGGGCGCGGTCCTGCACGAGGATGGGGTGACGCGTCTTTGGGAAACGCCGCGAAGCTTCCGCATACCGGAGTCCGCCGTGTACGATCCCGCGAGAGGGTGCCTGTACGTCTCGAATTACGACGGCTACAACCGGGGCGCGGCGGGAGGACAATCGATCTCGAAGCTTTCCCTCGACGGAACGATCGAGGATCCCGACTGGATCACCGGCCTCGCGAACCCGACGGGACTGGCTCTCGCGGGAGACACGCTCTACGCGGTGTGCCGCCGCGCGCTCGTGAAGATCGATCTCCGATCGCGGGCGATCGCCGAGCAGATCTTCTTTCCGCAGCCGGTCGTGCCGAACGACGTCGCGATAGGGACTGACGGGGCCGTATTCGTGTCCGACTCGTACAAAGGCTGTTTATACCGGATACGCGGCGCCCGGTGCGAGGAATGGCTCTCGGCGCCGGAGCTCGCGGCGGTGAACGGAATCTGCTTCCTCGGCGACACGCTCGTCGCGGGCGGGGGACAGCCGCCGGCCCTCTACGCCGTCGATATCGCCGCGAAGTCGATCCGCACGATCGTGAAATGGCGATCCGGCGGCATCGACGGCGTCGAACCGGACAGGCGCGGCAACGTCCTCGTCGCCTTCGGCGAGGGGAAGCTCTTCCGCGTCGCCCCCTCGGGGCAGGCCGTCAAGGTGATCGATACGACCGGACCGGGCCTGCAGTTCGGCGATATCGCATACGTTCCGGAGAAGGGACTTCTCGTCGTTCCGCGCGTGTACTACGGCTCGGTCGCCGCTTACTCGCTGCGGTAGCGCGGACGGGAGCTCGATCGATACTCCGGCATACTTCCATCCCCTTCGCTGGAACCTAACCCCCGCCGCTTCGTATAATTGACTAGCGTTCTCGCATATGCCGAGCGGGCGATCGGCACGGCTTATCCGAATCGAAGGTTGCGAAAGATGCACAGCGGGCTCCTTTCACGGCATATCGTCACGATGTGTCTCGTTTTCGCGGCGAGCGCGCTTGCGTCCTCCGCCGCGGCGGCCGAGGAGAAGCCGTTCGTTCCCGTCTTTCACCCCGAGCTCAGGATATCGCGGGCGGCCGGCCCGATCCGCATCGACGGAGAAATGGGCGACCCGGGCTGGCGCGGGGCGGCGAAGGCCGATAACTTCGTCGAGCACAACCCCGGCAACCAGACCAAGCCGGCCGTGGATACGGAGGTGCTGATCGCCTACGACGACGACAATCTCTACGTCGCCTGGCTGTGCTACGACGATCCGAAGAAGGTCCGGGCCTCATTCTGCGAGAGGGATCAGATGTTCTCCGGCGACTACGTGATCCTGTGCATCGACACCTACGGCGAGGCGACGCACGCGTACGAGATCGCCGCCAATCCCTACGGCATCCCCGGAGACCTCCTGTTCTCCTCGGCGTACGGCGAGGACGGCGGCTACGACATGATCTTCCAATCGGCCGGCCGGATCACCGGCGACGGCTGGGTGGTCGAGATGGCGATTCCGTTCGCGAGCCTGCGTTTTCCCGACCGGGAGGAGCAGGTGTGGCGGGTGGATTTCTGGCGCAACCGCCCGCGCGAGTGCCGCTACCAGTACTCGTGGGCCGCCTACAACCGCGACGACGAATGCTGGCCGTGCCAGTGGGGGACGATCACAGGGATTTCGGGCATCAAGCCGAGCGCCGGCTTCGAGATCCTGCCTGCGGTCGTCGCGCACCAGGCCGGCTCTCTTGACGGAGACGGCGGGTTCGAGAACGGCGGCGTCAAAGGGGACGCGGGGCTCGGCGTCAAGCTCAACGTGAACTCCGAGCTCAGCGCGGAGGCGACGATCAACCCCGATTTCAGCCAGGTCGAGACGGACGCGGCCCAGATCGACGTGAACTCGACGTTCGCACTCTTCTACCCGGAGAAGCGCCCCTTCTTCCAGGAGGGGAGCGATCTCTTCAACACGTACTACAGCGCCGTCTATACGAGATCGATCAACGACCCGATCGCCGCGGGAAAGCTCACGTGGAGAAACGGCTCCAACAGCGTGGCGTTTCTGTCGGCGCGGGACGAGCATTCGGTGATCATCCTCCCCTTCGAGGAGTCGAGCGCATTCGTCGAGAACAGCAAAAGCTATTCGAACATTCTGCGGGCGCGGCGCGACCTCGGCAAGCAGGCGCACGTGGGGCTGCTCGCGACGAACAGGATCTTCGACGGCGGCGGCATGGGATCTCTCGCGAGCGTGGACGGCCAGATCCGCCTGTCGAAGAGCAACTCGTTCCGGTTCCAGCTGATCGCCTCGCACACGGAGGAAGTGGACAACCTCGCGCTCGTGCCCGACAGCTCCTTCAACGCGACGCGGTTCGCCGCCGGCGATCATACGGCGGGTCTCGACGGCGAGCGGTTCTGGGGGCACGCGCTCGCGGTCGGCGCGAGCCGGAACACGCGGAACTACGGAGTGTCGTTGCATTACTACGAAATGAGCCCGACCTTCCGCGCGGACAACGGATTCGAGCCGCAGAACGACTATCGTATGGGCTCGGCCGACGTGAGCGGCATCCTGCGGTTCGAGAAGAGCACGATCCTCGAGAGTATCAACGGCAGCGTGAGTATCGCCCGGAAGTGGAATTTCGACGGCATCCAGAAGGATGAGTGGATCACTCCGAACCTCGAGGTCAAGCTCCGCGCGGCGCAGACCGGGTTCCACGCGAACTACCTGGCGAGCAACGAGAACTTCCGCGGCCGGCAGTTCAACGGCATCTGGGCGGCGCACGGCTGTTTCACCACGCAGCCGTGGAACGCTCTGAAGCTCAACGGCAACGTCAACTACGGCCACCGCATCGCGCGCAACGCCCTCGTCATGGGGAAGCAGCTCGACTACGGGCTTTCCGCGACAATCCGGCCCTTCAACCGCCTGACGCTCTCCGCCTCCGCGAACTACATCCAGAGCGACGATCTCGAGACGGGGGAGAGGCTCTTCTCGCAGTCGATCTTCTGGTCGCGTCTCGCGCTGCAGGTTTCGCGCGAGCTCTCGATACGCGTCGTGTCGCAGTACAACGACCGCTGGAAAACATGGGACGTCGACCCCCTCGTCACCTACCGCATCAACTCCCTCACGATGTTCTACGTCGGCTCGACGCACGACTACCGCGACTTCGACTTCGCGAGCGACGGGCGCGAGGGCTGGTATCTCACCGAGCGGCAGTTTTTCATGAAGCTGCAGTACCTCTTCCAGATATAGCGCCGCTCTCCCGCGCCGGAAGCGTCCGGATTATCGGGCGCAGCCTTCATGCCCGCGGTTGTTTTCATCGCCGTCCGATGCGGGCCGAACGCGGAGGCGGGCCGGGATCTCTCCCGGCCCGCCTCGTTCGGGGGGAATGCGTGGGGGCCCGCTCATCGATTGTAGACGATCACCCTGTGAGGCTTGCCGCGCGCGGGGCCATGCCCGGCCGGATACAGGACGGCATGCGCGAACCGGCTCCACTTCCGCTCGCTGAACGAGGCCTGAACGACGGTCTTCGGCAGGCGGAGCCAGCGTCCGATTTCGAACCAGCTGTACCCGCGCGCCCTGAGACGGACGAGCTCGCCCGCGGGCACGCCGGTGTACCATGAGAGGCGGCCCGCGATCAGGCGGTCGCGCTCGAGGATTCTATAGTGCAGGTAGCCGCGGACCGGGAGATGCCCGACCCTGTAGCTCCCGCCGTACACGGTGGGAACGTTTCCGATGCTGACGGCTATATCGGGCGTGCGGACCGTCGCGCTGAAGACGACTTCCGCCAGAACATCCTGCACGAGAACCGGGGCGGCGAAAAGGGCCAGCGCGGCGAGACCCGCCGATATCACGCATATCCTTTTCATGACCCACCTCCTGTTTCATCCGCCTGCGCGGCGCTTCCGTCACTGCCGATTGCATAGGGCGTACCGCGGGCGATAAAATCGCGCATCCTTATATTTTACTATGGATTAATGCGGCGCACAGCGGGCGCGGATTTCCCGCCGGCTGAGCTCATCCGGGGAATACCGTCCTCATTAGTGGTCGGATGCCCGGCCGCGCTCCGGCCGTCAGAGCTTCGCGCCGCAGTGCTTGCAGTGTTTCGCGTCCGCGTCGTGACCTTCGGCGCCGCACTCGGGACACGCTTGCGTCGAAACCGGCTGATTCGCCGCGCGGGCGATTTCGAAGCTCATGATGCCGGTCGGAACGGCGATAATCGAAAAGCCCAAAATCATGATCACCGCCGCGAGCGCCTGCCCCAAAGCGGTTTGAGGCGAGATGTCGCCGTACCCGACCGTGGTGAGCGTCACGATCGCCCAGTAGATGCTGCGGGGGATGCTCGTGAATCCGGCGCTCTCGTCCTCGATGATGTATATCAGCGAGCCCGAAATGACGACCGCCGTCAGCACCGCGAACAGAAAGACCGTGATCTTCCGGCGGCTGGCGCGAAGCGCTTGAGTCAACACTCTCGCTTCGGCGATGTATTGCACGAGCTTCAGCACGCGGAAGATGCGCAGGACCCGAAGTATTCGAATGACGATGAAAAACTGGCCCCCCGGAAGAATCAGGCTGAAATACGTCGGCACGACGGCCAGCAAATCGACGATCCCGAAGAAGCTCGTCATATAGCGCGCCGGCTTGCCGACGCAGACGATACGGAGAACATACTCGATCGAGAAGAGAACGGTGAAGAGCCACTCGACGATCCGAAGCAGCTCCCCGTGCGCCTGCCTGACGGACGCGACGCTATCCAGCATCACCGCGGCGACGCTGCAGAGGATGCTGATGATCAGGATGATGTCGAACCATTTGCCGGCGGGCGTATCCGCTTCGAAAATTACTTCATGAAGCGTCCGCCGCCAGGGATGGTGAGGTTTTTGAGCGTCTGTCGGTTTCATCGCGGTCTTTGTTCAACTCCCTGCGAGCCGGACTTTTTATACAGGAGATTCGATCCCGCGTCAACTCGGCGCGATATGGCCCGGTAAAGAGCGGGGGGGCGCGGTCCGCGCAACGACGTTTCCGCAACCCCACGGGTATCAGTTGGGCGCCAATTCAGGGTGTCGAAGCTTGAGCCAGTCGAGGACATCTCGCTCTAAAGCCTCAGCGAATTCGATCAACTCGTTCGCATCGACATCCGTTGCCCCGCCTACATAGCGATGCCGAAGCGCCAATCATCCGAGATGCTGCCGCCCCGCGCATCCCGAATATCGCGCTGGGCGATAGCGAGCGGCTTCTCGATCTCCCTGCGGCTGCTCTTGTGCGGCTTGAGCCAGCCGTTATCGAGCCATTCTTTCAAGGGCATGTTCGGAACCCACCAGGAAGATCTTCGGTGAAGCAAGCACGGAGGTCAAAAAATGGTCTTTCGCGTTCATCCGTTTGACGAATTCGGAGGGACTGAGCACATGCGTGTTGATTTCACGGCGCAACTTGTCGGCCACACCTGAAAGAAGCGCCGATACACTCCGCAGGCCGATTTCACCGATCACCATCAAATCAATGTCGCTTTGAGCATCGGCCGTGCCGCTGGCCACCGACCCAAAAACGAACGCACACCGAACATTCTCGGCCTTCAGCGTCGCGCCCAGAACGTCGGCCAGCCCTACTGTCTTGAGCACGAGTTGACGGATTTCTCCAGCGAGCGGGTGCGTCTCGTTGGCAGAGCAGTAGACCCGATTGCCGTCCCTCCGGCGAGATACGAGCCCCATCTTTGCGAGCTTTTCGATGTCCTGCCGCCTTGCGTAGCTATAGCCGTCACGGCCGGATGCCCGCGATCTCAGTTTCCGAAGACCTTTCGCAGCCCCTTGTCGAAGGTACGCGTAATGACCGCCATCGCCGGGCGCACACCGGCGCCGCATGTGCTTTCGACGAAGCGCGAGACCGCCCGATGGGCGTTCTCGCGATGGAATCTGATATACAGGGCCGGCCGCATCTGATATAATTAACCTCAAGCGGCTCCATATCACTCATAGCAGAGAACATCCGGGGAAGACTCGGTACAACTGAATCGTGCTTTTCAGGCAACCGGAGGGGGTACGGCCATGAAGCGGACGATATCGCTCTGCGTGTCTGTCTTTCTCGCCCTGGCGATTGTTTCGGTCGCCCTGCATGCAACCCAGCTCATGCGCATGACCGCGAGGGATTTGGGCGCGGAATCTTCACTCGTCGTGCGGGGGTCGGTCTCGGAGGTACGGTCCGACTGGAACGCGACGCATACGAAGATCTTCACCGAAACCACGATTAAGGTCGCCGAAACCTTCAAGGGGAGCGGCGCCCCTCTCATCCGCGTCGTTCAGATCGGAGGCGTCGCCGGCACCGTGCGAATGACCGCTCACGGAGCCCTGCAATGGCGGCCCGGCGAGGAAGTGCTGCTGTTTCTCGAGCTCGGGCGAGGCGGCGCCTACCGGGTCACGGGTTTCTCGCAAGGCAAACTCGCCGTTGAACGCGATCCGGTGACAGGCGAAGCGTTCATCGCGCAGTCTCAAACCGAAACGGGCCCGGTGATCCGCATCGCCGCAGGGGAGGCCGTTCCGAAAACATCCGGCAGCGGGAGAGTCCCCCTCCGCACATTCGTGAACCAGGCCCTCGGCCTGCAATGAGCGAAAGGGGGGGGGAATCACCATGAAAACCAGAGACCGCGGCAATTCCGCAAGAAGCTTTCGAAATGACGAACGCAGCAGCCGGCGTTCGGCATCGACTCGCGCAACTCTGCTCACGCTCTGCTCGTTCGTTTTCATCTGCGCGCTATCCAACGAGGCCGTGAGCGAGTTTCTCGCCCAGCAGAAGATAAGCAGCACGCAAGGGGGCGCGGTCGGCGTTTTGCCTGACAGCGCCCAGTTCGGAACCTCCCTCGCTCACATCGGCGACCTCGATAACGACGGCATAGGCGATCTCGCCGTCGGCAGCCCGTGGGATTCCGACGGGGGACCGTACAAAGGTTCCGTCAAGGTGCTCTTTATGAATGCCGACGGAACCGTTCGAGCGAATCAGAAAATAAGCGGTGCGAGCGGCGGCTTCACCGGCGCTCTTGACAGCAATGATCTCTTCGGCTATTCGGTGGCGGTGATCGGAGATCTGAACAACGATGGCATCGAGGATATCGCGGTGGGAGCGATCGGCGACGACGATGGCGGCGTATTGAACGGCGGAGCCGTATGGATACTCTTCCTCAACGCCAACGGCACGGTGAGCGCTCACCAGAAGATAAGCACAACACAGGGGGGATTCACGGGATCGCTCATCGGCTATTCCTACTTCGGGTCCGCAATCGCGCCGCTCGGAGACTTCGAC
>JAGUZZ010000056.1:0-7254 GCA_020060525.1 bacterium
CGGACGGATGGGCGGCCGCGCCGCCGGCGGGCCGGGCGGCGTCTGTGTATGCTCGGCGTGCGGGCATCGCGAACCGCATGAGCGCGGCGTTCCCTGCAGCGGGAAGCAATGCCCGAAGTGCGGCGCCGCCATGACGAGAGAGTAGCGAACGCGAAAGGAGGGCAGCGAAATGCCGGGAGGAGACAGAACGGGTCCGTTGGGCAGGGGACCCATGACGGGACGCGGCGCGGGCTTCTGCGCCGGATTCGGGATGCCGGGCTATGCCAATCCCATGCCGGGACGGGGTTTCGGCATGGGGCGTGGAGGAGGCCGCGGTTTCGCCGGCCGGGGATTCGGCGGGGGCGGACGAGGCTTCAGGAATCGCTTCTACGCCACGGGACTTCCGGGATGGATGCGGTTCGGCGATTGGCAGGCTCTGAACGCCGCGCCGTACGCCGCCCCGGACGCGGGCACGGAGAAGCAATGGCTCGAGGCGCAGGCGCGGTCGCTGCAAGGCGAGCTCGAGGAGATCAAGAAACGGCTGCAGGAGCTCGAGAGCGGTCGCGAAGAAGGAGACGCATGAAGGTAGCTTTCACCACGTCCGGCGACTCGCTCGACGCGGCGCTCGACGCGCGGTTCGGGCGCGCCCCGCGATTTCTCGTCTGCGACACCGATTCAGGAGCGGTCGAGGTGATCGACAACCAAAAGGGGATGGATGCCGCGCAGGGCGCCGGCATCCAGGCGGCGCAGACGGTCGCTCGCGCGGGCGTGCAGGCGGTCGTGACGGGGCACTGCGGTCCGAAGGCGTTCCGCGTGCTGTCCGAGGCGGGGGTCGCGGTCTACACGACCGACGCGGCTACCGTGGCCGAGGCGCTCGAACGGTTTCGCTCGGGCGCCTTGACCGAGGCGCGCTCGGCCGACGTCGACGGCCATTGGGTATGATCATCGCCGTCGCATCGGGAAAAGGCGGCACGGGCAAGACGACGGTCGCCGTGAATCTGGCGCGGATCATCGGATCCCCCGTGCGGCTCCTCGACTGCGATGTGGAGGAGCCGAACGCGCACCTCTTTCTCGCCGGGGAAGTGAGCGAACGGGAAACGATCTCCGTGCCGGTGCCGGCCGTCGACGAATCGCTCTGCGACGCGTGCGGCGAATGCGGGCGTTTTTGCGCCTATCACGCGATCGTGTCGCTCGCGACGAAGCCGCTCGTGTTCCCCGAGCTCTGCCACGGGTGCGGCGGTTGTACGCTCGTGTGTCCGCGCGGCGCGATCCGTGAGGCGGACCGCAGGATCGGCGTCATCGAAATCCGGAACGCCGGAGGGATCGTCCTCGTTCAGGGGCTTCTCGACGTCGGCGTCGCCATGGCGCCTCCGCTCGTCCGGGCGGTCAAGGCGAAGCTCGTCGCGGGCGAGCCGGCGGTCGTCGACGCCCCGCCGGGGACGGCGTGTCCGGTCGTCGCCGCCGTCCGGGGAGCCGATTTCGTGATCCTCGTCACCGAGCCGACGCCGTTCGGTCTCAACGACCTCGCGCTCGCCGCGGACATGACCGCCTCGCTCGGCGTTCCGTACGGCGTCGTCGTCAACCGCGTCGGCGTCGGGGACGGCCGGGTTCACGCGTATTGCCGGGAACGCGGCATCCCGGTGCTGCTCGATATTCCGGACGACCGCCGCATCGCCGAAGCCTATTCGCGGGGGAAGCTCGTCGTCGACGCGCTGCCCGAGTACCGGGGGCATTTCGAGCGGTTGCTCGAGCGGACGCGGGAGGCGGTGCGCGCGTCATGAAGGAGATCGTGGTCATCAGCGGAAAGGGCGGCACGGGCAAGACGAGCATCGCCGCGTGCTTCGCCGTCCTCGCGCGGAGCGCGGTCACGGCCGACTGCGACGTCGACGCCGCCGATCTGCATCTGCTGCTGGCGCCTCGCGTGGTCGAGCGCCGCGAATTCCGGAGCGGCCGGGAAGCGGTGATCCGGCGCGGGAGCTGCACGCGCTGCGGGATCTGCTTCGATCTCTGCCGGTTCAAAGCGGTGGCGGCGCCCGGTCCCGAGGACGGGGACGGCTCGTACGCCGTCGATCCCGCCTCGTGCGAAGGGTGCGGCGTGTGCGTGCGCTTCTGCCCCGCGGGGGCGATCGATTTTCCGGAGCGGCTCTCGGGCGTCTGGATGGTGTCCGAGACGCGCTGCGGTCCGATGGTCCACGCGAGGCTCGGCACGGCCGCCGAGAACTCGGGCAAGCTCGTCTCCACCGTGCGCCGCGAGGCCCGGCGGGTCGCGGAAGAAACCGGCAGGAGTCTCGTCATCGTCGACGGACCGCCGGGGATCGGCTGCCCCGTCATCGCCTCCCTCACCGGAGCCGGGCTCGTCGTGGTCGTAACGGAGCCCACCGTTTCGGGGGAACACGATCTCGAGAGGGTTCTCGCGCTCGCGAGGCACTTCGGAATTCCCGCCGTCGTCTGCGTGAACAAATGGGATATCAACCCCGGCATGGCCGGGCGCATCGAGGCGCTCGCGCTCCGCGCCGGGGCCGGTCTCGCCGGGCGCATCCGGTACGACGTCGAGGTCACGCGGGCCCAGATCGAACGCCTCACCGCCGTCGAGACCGGCGCGCCGTCGGCGAAGGATATCGCCGCCGTCTGGGAGAACGTCACATCGCATGGAGGAACGAATGGAACCGACTGAGCTTTCGAATCAGCCCGTGCTGGATAGAATGAGCCGTGTCCGCCGCAAGGTGCTCGTCCTGTCGGGAAAGGGAGGCGTGGGGAAGAGCACCGTCGCGGTGAACCTCGCCGCGTCTCTCATGCTCGCGGGCCGGCGGACGGGGCTGCTCGACGTCGACATCCACGGTCCCAGCATTCCGACGATGCTCGGGATCGAGGAGAAGCAGCCCGGGTTCGAGAACGGAGCGATCGTGCCCGTGGACGCCGACGGCATCAAGGTGCTCTCCCTCGGCCTCTTCCTGCGCAGCCCCGACGATCCGGTGATCTGGCGCGGTCCGATGAAGATGAACGCCATCAGGCAGTTTCTCGCCGACGCCGCGTGGGGCGATCTCGACGTTCTCGTCATCGATTCGCCTCCCGGCACCGGCGACGAGCCGCTCTCGGTCTGCCAGCTTCTCGGCTCGGTCGACGGGGCGATCGTCGTCACGACGCCCCAGAAGGTGTCCGCGGTGGACGTCCGCAAATCGATCAGCTTCTGCCGCGAGCTGCGGGTGCCGGTGATCGGCGTGATCGAAAACATGAGCGGATTCGCCTGCCCCGCATGCGGGACGGTGACCGCCGTGCTGCGCGAGGGAGGCGGCCGCCGCATCGCCGAGGATATGGGCGTTCCGTTCCTCGGCTCCATTCCGCTCGATCCGAAGATCGCCGAAAGCTGCGACGCCGGCCGGGCGTACATCCGGGATTTCGCCGATTCGCCGACCGCGCGGATCATGGGCGACATCGTGAAATCGATCGAGCCGGCGGGCCCGGGCGCGGCGGCGTCCGCCGCGCCGGAGCGATCCGTCGCGAAGGAGGAGAAGGAGATGAAGATCGCCGTTCCCGTCTCCGACGGGAAGCTGTCGATGCATTTCGGCCACTGCGAGCGTTTCGCCATGCTCGACGTGGATCCCGGGAAGAAGGAGATTCTCGGACGCGTGGATCTCGACGCGCCGCCGCACGAGCCCGGACTTCTGCCGCGATGGCTCGCCGACAAGGGCGCGAACCTCATCATCGCCGGCGGCATGGGACGCCGGGCGCAGGACCTCTTTTCCGACAGCGGCATTCGTGTTATCGTCGGGGCGCCGGCCGGGTCTCCCGAGGACGTCGTCCGCGACTACCTCGCCGGAACCCTCGAGACCGGAGGGAACGTCTGCGACCACTGACCGGGGCGACGGAGGATTCGTGCCATGACGAAGATCGGCATCATCATTTGCGGACGCTACCAGAGCTGCGGAGGCGGAAAGTGTTTCAGGGCCCTGCGCGAGCGCGTGGGCGCCTTCTCCGCGTATCCGGCCGGCGATGAGGTCCAGGTCGTCGGGTTCTCCTACTGCGGAGGCTGCCCCGGCGGCAACATCGAGTACGTGCCGGCCGAGATGAAGAAGAACGGGGCCGAGGTCATTCACCTCGCCACGGGGCTCGTCGTCGGGTATCCGCCGTGTCCGCGGATCAGGCAGTTCAAGGAGTACATCGAGGCGGCGTTCGGGATCCCCGTGCGGATCGGCACGCATCCGATCCCCCTCAAGTACGCCGAGATGCACGCGAAGCTCCCCTACTGGGAGCAGATGCGGATGAACGAGATCGCCGGCGAGCTCATGAACGAGGACCGGCGGATACAGGAAGCCTACAACTGAGGGCGATGTCCGGACGAACGAATCGAAGCGCGCCCCGCGAAGCCGAGCCCCGCAAAGCCGCGAACGGCCATCGCCGTTGTCTCATGTGCGGCGACCGCAATCCGTGGTCCTTGGGACTTCGATTCGAGGTCGACGCCGAAGGCGGGGTGAGCGGCCGGTATCAGGCGGACGCGTCGATGCAGGGATACGACGGCGTCCTCCACGGGGGGATGATATGCGCGCTCCTCGACGCGGCCATGACGCACTGTCTCTTCTCTCTCGGGATTCCGGCCGTCACCGGCGATATGCGGGTGCGATTTCTCCGATCGGTTCCCTGCGGCGCGCTCGTCGAGCTCAAGGCCCGGCTGGTCAAGGCGCGGCCGCCCCTCTACCGCGTTTCGGCCGAGCTTTCGGAGAGCATGCGCGTCGCGGCCCGGGCGACGGCGAGCTTCATGGCAAGACCGGATCGTCCCGAGCGGGAGAACGCTCTATGATCCGGCGAGATCGCGGATACGGTCCTCGGTGAAACGGTAGAAGACCCAGTCGGTCATCGCGCGCGCGCCGAGGTGCTCGTAGAAGCCGCGCGCGGGGTTCCAGTCGAGGACCGCGAACTCGATCCTGCCGGCGCGCCGCTCCCGCGCGATCCGCGCGAGGTGCGCGAGAAGCGCCTTGCCGACGCCCGCTCCGCGATACTCCGGCCGCACGTAGATATCCTCGATATACATCCCCGGGCGCCCCACGAACGTGGAGAAATTGCCGAAAAAGACGGCGAAGCCCGCGGGATCTCCGCCCGCGAACGCGAGGACGGCCTCGGCGGCGGGCGACGGGCCGAAGAGGCTACCGGCGATCGTCTCCTCGTTCGCGATCACCTCGTGCTCGATCTTCTCGTACACGGCGAGCTCGCGGATGAGGCGATAGAGTATGGGGACGTCGGCCGGTACGGCCTTGCGTATGGCGATCGCTGCGTCGGCGGTCATGTCGTTCGACACCTCCGGTTTGGATACTCAACGGTGGCCGGCGTCGCGGCGAGTTTCGGGCCGGCGCGCCGGCCCCGCCCGGCGCGTCCGTTTTTGGGTATTGACAGCGCGCCGAATCGGGACTACAATTCTACCGAAGAGATGAAGCTAGGGGCCCAGGAGTTAGGTAAAGCCCCGCCGAAGCAGCGGGAGACCGAAAAAAGCCCCGCGACATCTCGGATCCTCATACGAGTCGCCACGGATTTTCAGAATGCCTCATGAAAACCCGTGGCGCTTTTTTATCCCCCGAGATCATACGCGCCTCGAGCCCGCGAGCTCCTCGAGGACGGCGAGCTCCTTCTCGATGCGATCGTCCCACGACATGAAATGGCTCCGGCCGAAGGCCATGGCCTGACGGCCGAGCCGCTCGCGGAGATCGCCGTCGCGCACGACGCGCTCGAGGGCGCGCGCGAACGCCGGAACGTCGCCGTTCGGCACGAGGAGCCCCGTCTCGCCGTCGCGCACGACCTCCGCCGTGCCCGAGACGTCGAAGGCGACGACCGGAACGCCGCAGAGGATCGCCTCGCACGGCGGGAGCGACATGTTCGTGAGCTCGTTCGTCGCCGCGAAGACGTCCGAGGCCTTGAGAAAATCGACCACGTTGCGGTGGGGGATGACGCCGGTGAACGCCACCCGGTCGGCGAGGCCGAGACGCCGCGCCTCGCGTTCGAGAAACGGCCGCTCGGGGCCGTCTCCGCCGATCACGATCGTCGTCCGATCGAGGAGCGCGCGATCCATCGACGCCGCGGCGCGCAGCAGGAGCTCGATGCGTTTCGATTTCACGAGCCGCGAGAAGGTGACGACGAGGATCCGGTCGAGCGGGAGGCCCATCGCGCGGCGCGCCGCGTCGCGATCGACCGGAACGTCCGCCCATTCGGTGTCCATCCCGTTCGGAAGGAACGAGATCTTCGCGCGCGGTATGCCGAGCCGCTCGAGCGCCATTTGGCCCTTCGTGCCGTCGTTCAGGATGATGTAGCGGTCGACGGGGCGGCGCAGGGCGATTATCTGCTCGACGCTCTTCCAGTAGTACTTGATCCGCGGAAAGTCGAACCGGTCGAGGTACATGACGCCGAAGAGCTTGACGGCGGTCGGGATGCCGAGCTTTGCGCCGACCCGGTTCAGGGGGTAGAAGGAGTAGTGCGTGAATCCGAGGAGCACGTCGGGACGTATCTCGGCGGCGAGCCGCTCGAGACGGGAGGTCGCGGCGAAGGGAAACGCCGCCGGCCAGAGGAAGCGCCGCGCGATCCCCGGAAGAGGCTCGAAGGCGCGGAAGACGTTCGGGTACGTGTGGTACGTGAGGAGCGAGTCGCCGAGCGTCTCCTTCTTCGCGCGCGGCTTCGGTATGAGAAAATGGAGCTCGATCCCCTTCTTCGTGAGGTGGCGGATGAACTGGAGCTCGTCGGCCACGCCGCCGCCTTCGCCGAGGGACCAGATGTCCTCCCAGATCGACAGCACGAGGATCTTGTTCACCGCGCGCGCCACGGCGCCTCCTCCGTCAGCACCCTGACCCTGTTTCTGATGAATCCGATCCGCTCGATCTCGACCGTCACGACGTCGCCGTCGGCGAGAAAGACGGGAGGATCGCGAAAAACGCCCACGCCGGCGGGCGTTCCCGTCGCGATCATGTCGCCCGGACGAAGCGTCATCGCCGCCGAGACGAACGAGATTATCCGTGCGACGCCGAAGAGCATCTCGGCGGTGCTGCTTTCCTGCACGACGGCGTCGTTCAGCCGCTGTCTGATCGCGAGCCCGCGCGGGTCGCCGAGCTCGTCGGGAGTCACGATCCACGGGCCGCATGGCGCGAAGGTGTCGAAGCTCTTCGCGCGGAACCACTGCCCGTCCTCGCGCTGTATCCGGCGCGCCGAGACGTCGTTCATGCAGCAGTACCCGGCGACGTACCCGAGGGCCTCCTCCTCGGCGACGGCCGCGCATTCGCGGCCCATGACGACGGCGAGCTC
>JAGUZZ010000213.1:0-5457 GCA_020060525.1 bacterium
AGTCCCCGCGCCGGGCGAGGGCGGCGGCGGACTTCATCCCCGCCGCCGCGGCGGCGACGGCCGCCGCGATTAGTATCCCAGCCGCACACACGGTCCGTTTCATAGGCGTCGCGCCGTTCGGGGGAACGCACGAGAGCGGCCGTCGCGGCGTTTTCACGGAGCCTCGACGGGTTCCCCTTCGAACGTGAAGTTTACGAGGCGTGACAAAACCACACGGACGAATCCGCCGGGCGCTCCCGCGTCCGCGCGCACGAGAACGTTCCTGAACTGCGGAGTCCGTCCTTTCAACCAGCGAGTTTCGCCCTTCTCCACGGCACCGTCAAGGAGGATTTCCGCCGTCGCGCCGAGCTGCGAGCGCAGAATGCGTCCGCGCTCCTCCTGAACGGCCTCGTTCAGTATCGCGAGGCGTCTCTTCTTCTCGTCCGACGAAACGTCGTCGGGAACGGCCGCGGCCGCCGTACCGGCGCGGGCGGAATACATGAACGTGAACGCCGAGTCGAACCTCGCGCGCCGGACGAGATCGATCGTGTCGTCGAACTCGCGCGGCGTCTCTCCGGGAAACCCGACGATGACGTCGCTCGTGACGGCGAGATCCGGCACGCGCGAGCGCCCCTCGGCGAGCAGCGCGAGGTAGCGATCCCTCGTATAGCCGCGGTTCATCGCGGCGAGCACGCGGTCGTTTCCGGATTGAACCGGCAGATGCATGTGCCCGCAGAGCCGAGGCTGCGAGGCCATCAGATCGAAGATATCCGCCGTGACGTCCCGGGGATGGCTCGTGAGGAACCGGAGCCGCGGGATCCCCGTCTCGTCGAGTATCCGGCGCGCGAGCGCGGGAAAATCAGCCTCTCCGTCGCGGTACGCGATGACGTTCTGGCCGAGAAGGGTGATCTCCCGGGCCCCGGCGCGCTCGAGAGCGCCGACCTCCTCGACGATCGACGAAGCGCTCCGGCTTCGCAGAGGCCCCCGCAGATAGGGAACGATGCAGTAGGAGCAATAGCTCTCGCAGCCGCGCGTGATCGCGACGTAGCGCGACACGCCCTCCGGTCCCGCCCGCGGAAGGATCTCGTACGCGGCTTCCCCGGCGTCGTCGAGAAGGGCGAACCGCTCCCCCGTCGAAAGCGCCCGCTCGATCGCCATGGGAAGCGCCGCGTACGCCGCGGTTCCGGCGATCACCCTGACCGAGGGGACGATATCGAAGAGATCTTCGCCGAGACGCTGCGCCATGCAGCCGCAGACGGCGAGCATCGCCCGCCGGTGCCGCGAAAGGTCGAGCAGCCGCCCGATCGCGCGCCGTTCCGCGTGATCCCGGACGCTGCACGTGTTGACGACGATGCAGTCGGCTTCCTCCGGCGACGACACCTCGCGCGCTCCGCACGCGGCGAGAAGGGAGGATATGACCTCCGTGTCGTAGGCGTTCATCTGGCAGCCGAAGCTCTCCGTGTAGAAGGAGACGTCCTTCATCGGTCCGCCGCCTTCTCCGCGGGCGCCGGAGCGCCGAGGCCCGCGATCTCGCCGCGCAGGGTTCCGTTCGAAGCGCCGGTGACGCGCACGCGCGCGAGGGCCCGCGGGACGGCCCCGCGCCTCGGAACGAAAACCTCGCAGTAATTCCCCGTGAGCGTCCTCGCCGATCGCGGATCGCCGGGCGCCGGGCCCTCGATGACGGCGAGATGCTCCGAGCCGATCTGCGACTCCTCGAACGAGCGGCGCTTCGCCGCGCCGAGATCGAGGAGAACGCGGACGCGGCGCTTCTTCTCGCCTGCGTCCGTTTCGCCGCGCATGGCCGCGGCGGCGGTCCCGGGCCGCGGCGAGAAGCCGAAAACGTGGAGATACGCGAGCGGCAGATCCCGAACGAGCGCGACGGTGCGCGCGAAGCTCTCCGCCGTCTCTCCGGGAAAAGCGGCGATGACGTCTGTGCCGATCGCGGCGCGCGCGTTCTCGCGCAGGATGAGCTCCACGCTCTCGCGGAAGATCGCGGCCGTATACGGCCGCTTCATCGCGCCGAGGATCCGATCGTCGCCGCTTTGCAGGGGCACGTGAAAATGGGGCGCGAGGCGTCCGCCGTCGCGGGCGAGGGCGGCGAGCCGCGGCGTTACTTCCGTCGGCTCCACGCTGCCGAGGCGGATCCGTCCTATCGTCGTTTTCTCGAAGATGAGCTCGACGAGGCGGTCGAGGGCCGTCGGCGGAGAGAGATCCCGGCCGTAGCGGCCGATATGCACGCCCGTGAGGACGAGCTCGTTGTAGCCGCCGGCGGCGAGCGACTCGGCCTGCCGGAGAAGGGCGCCCGGCGCGACGCTTCTTTCCGGTCCCCGGGCGAGCGGCACGGCGCAGTAGGAGCACGCGGCGTCGCATCCGTCCTGTATCTTGACGAAGGCTCTCGCGTGCCCGAGAAGCCCGTCGACGGTCATGGGCGCCGCGCCCCGGTCGTCCCGGGCCGCGGCTCGTTTCCGCGCCTCCGAGGGTCTCATCCCCGCGAGGATCCCGTCGAGTATCTCCGGCAGGTCGTTCTTCTCGCGGTTTCCGACGACGAGATCCACTTCCCGCATGCCGGCGAGGCGGCCGGGCTGCGTCTCGGCGTAGCATCCCGTCACGACGATGAAGGAGTCCGGGGCGATCCGCCTCGCTCTGCGGGCGGCTCCGCGGCTTCGCAGGTCGCTCCGCGACGTGACGGTGCAGGAGTTGATGATGCAGACCGAGGCGCCTTCGTCGAAGTCTCGGAACTCCCAGCCTCCGCGGGCGAGGCGGCCGCGGATCGCCTCGGACTCGAACTGGTTCAGCTTGCAGCCGATCGTATGAATGGAAAACGTTTTGTTCATCGCCGTGCGCGGACCGGCGCGCGGGGCTCGTTCCGCCTCCCGCATCGGTCCGGGAACGACGAGAGGGTGGAACGCCACCCTCTCGCTCTGACTTCGAATTGCGCCGCGCCGGATCCGCCGGAGCCGGTACCGCCGCGGCCTCGCGCGACCCGATTCGGAGACCTCAGGCCCCCGTTCCGGCGCCGCCCTCCCCGCCGGGAAGCGGCTCGTCGTCGCCGAAATCGTCCTCGTCGGAGATGTCGGACGCCGGCTCGTCGCCCGCGGAGGCATGGTCGCCGGCCGCGCGCTCGTCGTGTCCCGCGCCGCGGACCTCGTCCGGCGGGGATTCCCGTCTCGGGAATTTCCGGCGGAACGCGTCCACCTCGTCGGAGCCCTTTCCCTCGAGATAGGCGTTCACGCTGAGAACGATGCGCTTGTTCTGCGGATCGATCTTGATCACCTTGAGCGGGATGTCCATGCCGACGTCGAAGTGATCGGACGGCTTCCGGAGATTCTCGATGCCGAGGTGCGACAGCGGCACGAACCCCTCGACGTCGTCCTTCAGCTCGACGACCGCGCCGCGGTCGAGGAGACGCGTGACCCTGCCGCCGAGCTCCGTTCCGACGTTGAACTCCTTGGCGAGCTCGTTCCACGGATTCTCGCGGATCTGCTTCATGCCGAGACTGATGCGCCGCTTCGCGCTGTCGATCTCGAGCACGACGACCTCGAGCTCATCCCCCTTGCGGACCGCTTCCGAGGGATGGCGCACGCGTTTCGCCCACGACATGTCCGAGATATGCACGAGGCCGTCGATGCCGTCCTCGATCTCGACGAAGGCGCCGAAATTGGTGAGGTTGCGGACCTTGCCGCGCATTCTCGTGCCCGGGGGATACTTGTTCTCGAGCGCTTTCCAGGGATCGGGCTCGAGCTGCTTGAGCCCGAGGGATATCTTCTCGTGCTCCTTGTCGACGTTGAGCACGATCGCCTCGACGGTGTCGCCGATGGCGACGACCTTCGACGGATGCTTCACGTGCCGCGTCCACGACATCTCGGAGATGTGGATCAGGCCCTCGATGCCGCGCTCGAGCTCGACGAACGCTCCGTAATCGGTGATCGAAACGATCTTGCCGCGCACCTTCGTGCCGCTCGAGTAGCGCTGATCGACGCCCTCCCACGGATACGGCGTGAGCTGCTTGAGGCCGAGCGAGATCCGCTCGCGTTCGCGGTCGAAATCGAGGATCTTGATCTTGAGTTTGTCGCCGATCGCGACGACTTCCGACGGATGGCTCACGCGGCCCCACGTGAGATCGGTGAGATGCAGGAGCCCGTCGATGCCGCCGAGGTCCACGAACGCTCCGAAGTCGGTGATGTTCTTGACGACCCCCTCGCGCTCTTCGCCGACGGTGAGCTCCGCGAGAAGCTTCTTCTTCTTCTCGTCGCGCTCTTCCTCGAGAACGACGCGGCGCGAAACGACGATGTTGCGGCGCCGCTTGTTGAGCTTGATGATCTTGCAGTCGAGGTCCTTGCCGATGAGGTCGTCGAGATCGGGAACCTGCCGCAGAGCGATCTGCGACCCGGGCAGGAAGGCGTCGACGCCGAGCAGCTTCACGACGAGTCCGCCCTTGATGCGGTGATCGACGCGGGCGCTCACGGTCTTGCGGTCGTCGTAGGCGTTCTTGATGTCGTCCCACGCCTTGATGAAGTCGGCCTTCTCCTTCGAGAGGACGATGAGGCCGTCCTGGTTTTCCATCTTCTCGAGGTAGACGTCGAATACGTCCCCCTTCGCGACGGTCTCCACGTTCGAGAACTCCGCGATGGGGATCGAGCCCTCGCTCTTGAACCCGACGTTGAGGATGACCTCGTTGCTCGTCACCTCGTAGACGGTTCCCTTGACGATGTTGCCTTCCTGGAGCTCCTCGGCCTTGCGGCTGATGTCGCTCAGAATGCTGGCCCAATCGGCCCCTTCCTCGCTCGCGACGAGATCGTCCGTGGAAACCAACTCGAACATGTTGCCGAGATAGGCTCTCGAGGACGCTGCTGCGTTTCGCTCACCGCCCTTCTCCATGGATTGTTCCGGCATTGCGCCGGCGCCGGCTGTGTCGCCACTCTTTTCTTCGAACATTATTCGCACTCCTCCTGTCTGAATGGAATCCGGATGACCAGATATGATAAACGGTTACGCGAAACGGCGCAAGAGCTATCTTGGGGAGGCCGGAGGCCGTTTCATGACGGGTCGCGCGGGATCTTTTCGAGGACGGCCTCGATGAGCCAATCGGGGGTGGACGTCCCCGTGGCGATGCCGATCCGCTCGATCCCGGAGAACCACGACGGCTCGACTTCGCCGGGGGATTGCACGAGACGGGAACGCACGCCCGAGCCGGCGCATACCTCGAGAAGACGCCGCGTATTCGAGCTGTTGCGGCCGCCGATCACGAGCACCACGTCGACGCGTCTCGCGAGAGCGAGCGCCGCTTCGAGCCGGGCTTCCGTCGCCTCGCAGATCGTGTCGTTCACGAGGAGATCGGCGACCCTGCCCCGGAGGGCCTCGACGACCCCTTCGGCCTCCGCCCGCGGAAAGGTCGTCTGGATGACCACGCCGGCGCGTTCGATCGGGTCGACGGCCGCGGCTTCGGCGGGGCTCCTCACGATGAGCACGCCGCCGCCG
>JAGUZZ010000356.1:0-4975 GCA_020060525.1 bacterium
TCACCATCGACGGATTCGGCCATCTGGCTCCGCACGACTCTCTCATGATCAAGCTCGAGGGCCGCGAGGACGCCTCCTATCTCATCCGTTTCATCGGCACGGCGACGAACCGGACCGTCGCTTGCAACATCAAGGGCGTCGAGGTCGACGGCAATTTCCCGACCCCGGCGATGATCGCCGCGGGCACGCCGGGCGGACTCCTGCGTTACGGGGTCGGCTGGGTGTACGGCGATCGCGACACCCTCCTCAGCTGCTATATCCACGACATTTATCATCCGACGGGAGACCTTCCGCCGGGCGACGGGACGGATAGGGCGCAGGGAACCGGCGAAGCGGTGTTCCTCGAGAGCTGCAACAGGACCTATCTCGCGCGCAATACGTTCGTCAATTCGAACCATGCCATTATCAGCGTGCAGCCTGACGGTTCGACGGCGCCCGGCAGCTTCGGCGTGAAGTTCGTGAACAACAAATGCAGCAACAGCTGGGGCGGCGGCGTCTATTTCATCTGCAACAACTACAACCTCATCGAGGGCAACATAATCGCCCTGCCGACGACCTCCACGACCAAGACGAAGGGACCGCTGGGAGTGCAAGGCGAGCACCTCACCGCCCGCCGGAACGTGATCTACAACAGGGACAACCTCGGCGGGGTCTCCATGAACGCGGCTCTCGGGATCGGCTTATGGCCGTACAACTGCGATTCGAGCCTCGTTTACAACAACACGATATTCGGCACGCGCGGCTATGATCTGCACCTGCTCGTGAACAACACGGGGGCGGCCGGCGGTTCGACGTCGCACGCGTGGGATACGAGGGTGGCCAACAACATCATGTACAAGGGGCACGGGCGCAATCCCGACTTCGGCTCTTCGACGAATCCGTACTACTCGGTTTTGAAGCTGTGGCTCTACGACGCGCTGCCCCAGTACAACTGGGTCAATCCGGACGAGCGGGGCGTGCTTCCGTCGAGCACGCATTTCGGCGGCAACAAGTTCTTCCATAACTGCATGCTCAAGGACAGCGTCGGCGCCGACTACTATCGGACGATCGCCTACGCGGGATCGTCCGCGGAGGGCAATCCGTCGATCGGATGGAGCGTGAACGCGGCGCAAACCCTCGACAACGTGGCCTTCTTCGGCAACATCGAAGTCGATCCGCTGCTCGCGAGCGAGCTCCCCGGCAGCGTCGGCGTGTTTTCCGACTGGTGGCATCTGCGGGAAAACAGCCCGTGCATCGACGCGGGCGCCGTCGTCAACGATCACAACGGCGCGTACGTCGAAAGCTACTACGCGGCGCGCGGAGAACCGGGCTACGGCTGGGGCAATCTGCCGTACATGGGCGCGGCGCCCGACATCGGGGCCCACGAGTTCACGGGGGAGAATCCGGCGCCGTTCTTCGGTCCGCGCCAGAACCGGGTTCAGCCGCTTCCGCCGCCGCGCTGAGGCGCGCGGCGATCGCGCATCCGCTCCTCGATAAGAGCCGAGATTTCCTCGACCTTTCGATCCCAGGTTTCCTCCCGGGCGACGCGGTCGATCTCCGCGCGCGAGGCCCGTCGGTCGCCCGAGAGCTCCCGCTCGATCGCCCGCGCGAACCCCTCCGCGTCGGCGGCGACGTTCACGACGCGGCCGTAGGGGCGCACCTCGGGGAGATCGACCGAAACGACCGGTATGCCGAGCGCGAGATACTCCTTGAGCTTGATCGGATTGACGTTCACCGTGAGATCGTTGATCTTGAAGGGAACGAGTCCCACGTCGAACGACCGGGCGTAGGAGACGAGCTCGTCGTAGCGCTTCTGCCCCAGGAAGTGCGCGTTCGGCAGTCTCGCGAGACGCGAGACGTCGACCGAGCTCTTTCCGATGAAAACGAAGCTCGCGCGCGGCAGTCGTTTCATGACGCTCTCGAGGAGATCGAGATCGATCCACTCGTGAATGAGCCCGAAGAAGCCGACGATCGGCTTCGGGACCGGCGCGAGATCGGGCGGCGTCGCGGCGTCGTCGGGGGCCGAATGGAAATAGTCGTAGTCGACGCCGTGCGGCAGGTAGTGCGTGCGGGGGTTCCAGGCGCGCTTGCGGTCGTAGAGCTCGCGAGCCGAGGCGAGCACGAGATCCGCCGCGCGGCAGAGCGCCTCCTCCTTTTCGAGTATCGCCTCGTCGATGAAGGAGAACTTGCTCCACTCGTCGACGCAGTGGTAGAGCACGAACGACGGCTTCATGCGCTTGACGATGTACTCGACGTTCGGCATGTACGACCAGCAGATAACGTCCCGCATCCGGAGCTTCACGCGGTAGTACCGCAGCGATAGAGCGAGCAGCGCTCCGTTCACGGCGCGCGCGACGGACGAATCGTGGAACGGGATGACGACCGGCGTGAAGACGTAGAAGCGATCGCCGATCCGTTCGGCGCCCCGGACGAAGGAGCGGAGCTTCGCCGCCATGCGGCCGACGTCCCCCTTTCCGAGCGTGGGACGCCGCAGGCCGATCGAGTTGACCCAGAGGACCGTGTTTTCCCGGGCGAGCACGCGCATGATCTGGTGCTTGCTCGTCGGGTCTCCGTGCCAGTCGTTCGCGAAGCAGACGATGCTGCGCCCTTTGATCATCAGGTCGTGCCGCGCCTTTCGGGGCCCGTTTGGGCGAGAAACTTGCTTGAAACCTCGGGATGAGTAGAAGGGATGCCCCGGCGAACCGTCAAGGGAAAAGCGCCGGGCGGGAGCGCGCCGCCGCTCCGGAACGCCGCTCGGGCCGGACGCGCCCGCCGCGGCCGCGCCGCAGTTTTTCTTTGGCGCGCCGGGGCGCGGGGCGTACAATGTCCGCGGTGAAAGAGTGCCGTTCATGAACGCCGAGAATTCCCGGGCGACGAAGGTCCTCATGGTCGGGCCGTATCCTCCCCCCGAGGGCGGCTGGGCGACCGCGCTTCGCGAGGAGCGCGAGGCGCTCGAGAGGCGGGGGATCGAGTGCGCCGTCCTCAACCTCGGGCCGAACCGGCGGACCGCCGCCGGGGATTCGATGCCGGTGCGCGGCGCGGTCGATCTCGTCCGGCGGCTCGCGGGCCATTCCCTCCGGGGATACGCGTTTCGCCTGCACGTGAACGGCGATTCGCCGAAGGGGATCTCGATCGTGCTTCTCGCCGAGATAGCGAGCGTTTTCTCGGGGAGGCGTCCGTGCCTCTCCTTTCACGCCGGGATCAACCAGCGGCTCTTCCCCGACCGCGGCCGCCCGGCCCTTCGACTCCTCTGGAGGATCGTCTTCGGCCTCTCCGGGACGGTCGTGTGCGACTGCGAGGAGGTGCGCGCCCTGATCGCGCGATACCGGAACGCGCGGGACGTCTTCGCGATCTCCCCCTTCTCGCCGAAGCGCGTGCGCTTCAGCGAAACGGCTCTGCCGGAAGAGATCGAACGGTTCGCCGCGTCGCGCCGTCCGCTCCTTTTCACCTACGTCGCGTACCGTCCCGAATACGAGCCGGACGTTCTTCTCGAGGCGCTCGAGCGCGCGCGCCGCGCGGCGCCCGGGCTCGGCTGCGTCGTCGTGGACGACCGGAGCTTTCCGGACGAGCGGATCGCCGCCCGCGTCCGCGAGGGTATCGCCTCTCGCGGGCTCTCGGACGCGGTCGTGTTCACCGGGCATCTCGACCGGGACGCGTTTCTCACCCTGCTCGCCCGGAGCGATCTCTTCGTGCGCACTCCCGTCACGGACGGCGTCTGCTCGTCCGTGCTCGAGGCGCTTTATCTCGGCGTGCCCGTCGTCGCCGTCGACAACGGGTGCCGTCCGGCCTCCGTGATCGTCTACGAGCCGGGAAACGCGGCGTCGCTCTCCGCGAAGCTTTCGGACGCCCTCGGCCGCCTCGAAGATCTGCGTCGGGAAGCGCGTTCCGCGGCGCCGCCGCTCGAGGACGGCGCCGAGCTCCTCGCGGGGCTCGTCGAAGAGAGGTATCGACGCAGATGAGATCAGCGAACTCGCCCGCGCCGGTCCTGATCGTCGTGCCGTGCTTCGGATACGGGGGGCTCGAGCAGGTGGTGCTTCACCTCGCCCGCGGGCTCGACCGCGGCCGGTTCACGCCGTCCGTGTGTTCGCTTCTTCCTCCGGAGCCCCCGCTCCTCGACGAGCTCCTCTCGACGGGCGTTCCGTGTCACGTTCTCGACAAGGGCGACGGCGTCAACCCCGCCCTGCCGATCCGGCTCGCGCGGCTCATGCGCCGCGAGAGGATCCGTCTCGTGAACGCGCACGACGTCGGCGCCACGCTCTACGCGGCCCCCGCGGCGCGGCTCGCCGGCGTTCGCTGCGTCGTGCACACCGATCACAGCCAGATTCTCGCCCTGAAAAAACGCCTCTGGATCTTCCGCGCGATCGTTCGCGGCTGGACGAGCCGCTCGATCGCGGTCTCGCACGAGCTCGAGCGGCACCTCGTCGAGCGGCTGGGGCTCCCCCCGGACGCCGTCGACGTCGTGCCGAACGCCGTCGATACGGAGCGGTTCGCGGCGGGCGGGGACGCCGCCGGACTCCGGCGGGAGCTCGGTCTCCGTCCGGACGAAGTGGTTATCGGCAGCATCGGGCGTCTCACGGAGCAGAAAGGATACACGCATCTCCTGAGCGCGTTCGTCTCGCTCGCCGCCTCGCGGCCCCGGCTGAGGCTCGTCATCACGGGGACCGGAGAGCTTCGCGGCGATCTCGAGCGCGAGGCGCTGGCCGCGGGGATCGCGGACAGAGTGACGTTCACGGGCGTGCGCCGCGACGTGCCGGCGCTTCTCTCCCTTTTCGACGTGTTCGTTCTGCCCTCTCTCTGGGAGGGACAGCCGATAACGCTCATGGAGGCGATGGCCGCGGGGAGACCGGTCGTCGCGACCGATGTCGGCGACAACGCGCGCATTCTCGGCGCCGCGGAGTCGCCCGGAAAAGCGGCGGGCTCGCCGGACGGCTTCGTCGCGGGAGAGCGCGGCGTCGTCGTTCCTCCCGCCGATCCCGCCGCTCTCGCCAGATCGGAA
>JAGUZZ010000053.1:0-3402 GCA_020060525.1 bacterium
CCGCCACGAGCGAGCAGGCGAGCACGAACCCGTCCTCGCCCGCGATCTCCGCGCGCGGCGCGAGGATGTAGAGCGCCGAGGCGATCACGCCCCCGAGAGGCAGATCGGGCAGCGGCGCGCCGCGCACCGGAAACGTTCCGAGAAACATCATCTGGAGGATCGAGCCGGCGAGAAAGCCCGCCCGCCAGTCTCCGAGGACGAGCCCCGTGAGGAGACCGCCGCATATCGGCTGGGAAACGAGGAGTCTCACGTGCGCGCGATGATCGAGGGCGAGCGCGCCGCCGACGACGGATACGGAGAGAACGGTTCCCGCGAATGGCGTCATGTCATACGACCAGCGTGTTGAGCGTCGCCGCCGCGCTCCCCGCGACCGCCCGGCCGTCGAGCGTCACGCCCCGCTTCACGAGCTCCCGGAGAGCGGCCCGCTCCTCCGCGTCGACGTAGACGCCCTCGGCGAGCTTCTCGCGCCCTTCTCGGAAGTGGAGCCCGCCGACGTTCACCGCCGCCACGGACAGCCCGAGATCCATGAGAGCGACGACGTCCCGCGGGTTCCGGACGAGGAGGATGATGCGCTCTTCGTCGAAAATCCCCGCGAGGAGCTGCCGGGCCGCCTCCGCGACGGAGACGATCGTGATCCGGACGTCGGGCCAGCCCTGCGCGTAGAGGCTTCGCTCCCATTCGTTCGACGCGACCGCGTCGTCGGCGAGCACGATGCGATCGGGCTTGAGCGCCGTTCCCCAGCCGAGGACGACCTGGCCGTGGATGAGTCTGTCGTCGACGCGCAGGAGCGCGATCATGCGAACCCGCCTTCCCCGCGGCGCCGCCCGAACTCGGCCCGGCGCGCCGCGCCCGCCTACAAATCGATCACCTTCACGCTCTCCCGGCCGCGCCGGACGAGATGATCGACGAGCTCCTCGAACGGCATCGTCCCCCGCTTGGTCGCGAAACTGAGAAGCACCGGGAGGTTGACGCCGCTGAGAACCTTGACGCCCTCCTCCCCTTCCACCGCGCGGACGCTGTTGATGCAGCACGAGCCGCCGAAGTAGTCGACGAACACGAGCACGGGAGCGCCCTCGCGCCCCGCGACGATGCCGCGGATGCCGCCGATGACCTCTTCGTCGCAGAGGTCGGATCCCGATACGGCGTGGAGCCCGCTACCCGGGCCCACGATGAGCTCCGCCGTGCGCACGAGCTCCTCGGCGAGTCTCCCGTGCGTGACGACGATTCCCGTGATGCCGGGGGCCGGTTTCTCTTCCTTCATTCCGTGTCGTACTTGAGATAGCGCCGCGTCTTCCGGTCGCTCTCCATCATGTCGATGAGCTGCGTGTTGAAGCGCTTCGCGGCGTCGATGCCGTAGACCTTGAGCATGTGATTGAGCGATATGCTCTCGGCGATCACCGTGATGTTCTTTCCCGGATAGATCGGGATGACGACCTGGCGGATCTTCGTGCCGAGCATATCGACGTGCTTCTCGTCGAGACCGAGCCGGTCCCACTCCTTCTTCGGATCCCATACCTCGAGGCGCACTTCGACCTCGATGCGCTTCTGGATGCGGACGGAACGGATACCGAAGATATCCATCACGTTGATGATGCCGATGCCGCGGATCTCCATGAAGTGGCGCAGATGCTCGCTCCCGCGCCCGATGAGAACGTCTCCGCGACGGATGATCTCCACGACGTCGTCGGCGACGAGCCGGTGGCCGCGCTCGACGAGGTCGAGCGCGATCTCGCTCTTGCCGATGCCGCTCTGACCGGAGAAAAGCAGACCGACGCCGTAGACGTCGACGAGCGAACCGTGCACAGTCGTCCGCGGGGCGAACACGTCCTCGAGGTGATCGGCGAGCATGTGGAGGAACGGCGTCGTGAGAAGCGGCGTCCGGAGCACCGGCACGCCGTGCTCGATCGCGAGCGGCACGAGATCGGGCGGCGGCTCGAGCCCCTTCGCTATGATGATGCAGCAGAGCGCCTTCGTAAAGAGCCGCTGCACGGCCTCCCGCTGCCCCGGAGGATCGAGAGAGCGCAGATACACGATCTCGGTCTCGCCGATCACCTGGATCCGCTCGTGGAGGTAGAACTCCATGAAGCCGGAGAGGGCGAACGCGGGCCGGTGCACGTCCGGAACCGTGATCGGAATGGGGCTCGAGAGGCTCGGCGTGAGCGCCTCGAACCGAAACTCCTCCTTGCACTCGTTGAAGAACTGCTCCACCGCGTACACGTAGCGAAGATTGTCCTCCATACACACCGCCTCGCGAGCGAGTCCCGCCTAGAACGTTTCGATCAGACCGTAATCTCCGTCCGCGCGCTTGTAGACGACGTTCAGTTTACCCGATTCGCGGTTGTTGAACAGCAGAAAGTTGCGCCCGCCGTCCTCCATGACGACGATCGCCTCGTCGACGCCGAGATCGCGGATCTCGAGCGGGATCACGTCCGCGATCTCGAGCCCCGCCGCGGCCCCGACGCTCGCCGAGCCGATGATCCTCTCGCTCGCCCGCGATCCGGAAACGCCGCGGCCGCGCTTGTGGGCGTTCGTGACGAGCTTTCCCTTGAATTTCTTCATCTGCCGCTCGAGGTCCTTGGCCGTGCGGTCGATCGAGGTCCGCATGTCGTCGGATTCCTCCTTGGCCGCGAAATCGTGGCCGTTCACGTGTACCTTGACCTCGGCGATATGGCGGAATTTCTCGACGGACATGATCACGTCGACGTTCAGAATATGGTCCCAGAAGCGTTTCAGTTTCCGCATCCGGGCGTCGATATACTCGATGAGATCGGGAGTCGAATCGAAATGCCGGGCCGTCGTCGTCAACTTCATATTCGTGCCTCCTCGTCCGTTATGCCTTCACGGTACACGCGCGCCGGTCGGGCGCCGATGGCGTTTTCCTGGTAGGAGCTCCGCACGAGCGGCCCCGCGGCCGCTTCGCGGAAACCCATGCCGAGCGCCTCGAGCCGTATCTCCTCGAAGCGTTCGGGCGGCAGGTACTCCCGGACGGGAACCTGACCGAGACCGGGACGAAGGTACTGGCCGACCGCCAGGAAATCGCAATCGCGGAGCCGCAGATCGCGGAACGTTTCCCGAATTTCCTCCGCCGTTTCGCCCAGACCGAGCATGAGCGCCGACTTCGTCATCACCTCCCCGCGAATCCGTTTCGCATCACCGAGCACTCGCAAAGATCTTTCGTAATCGGCCCCCCTGCGGACCTCGGGATAGAGGCGCCGGACCGTTTCGACGTTGTGGGACAGCAGGTCGGGGCCCGCCTCGAGCACCGCGGCGAGCGACTCCCCGCTCCCCGCGAAATCGGGAACGAGCACCTCCACTTCCGGCGCGGACGGAAGCGACTTCAGCGCGCGCACGGCGGCCGCGAACTGGGCCGCCCCGCCGTCCGGCAGATCGTCGCGCGTGACG
>JAGUZZ010000060.1:0-3905 GCA_020060525.1 bacterium
GCCGGCGGCGAAATACCAGAACTGGCGCGAATGTCGATCGGCGCCTCCGCTGCGCTCGAAGATCGCCCTCGAGTCGCCGTACGCCTTGAACACGAGGGGACGGCCGGGCGCTCCTCCGTTGCCGTTGTATCGCATGAATTGCTGGGGCGCGGTATACGTGCCGCCCATGATGAACAGCGTATCCCCGGCGACCATAACGTCTTCCGCGTGTTGCAGCGTCGCCCATGCGAGAGCTGGCGAAAGCCCCGTCCGCGAATCGTCCCCGTTCGGGGACAGGTAGTAGATCTCGGCGGAAAGCGGTGTCGCCGCCGTAACGACAATAAATGCAACAAACAATGCCCTGATGCGATTCATGCGATACCTCCCGCGAAATATATCTGCAATAGTCGTGCCCGGTCAACACATATTGCGCGGCGCGCCCGCGCGGGGATGGGCGCGCCTTTCCGCTTCCTTTTCGTTCTCAATCAATGCTTGCATAATAACCGCCCCTGCGATACAACGTGCGAAAGCGATTTCGAACAGGAGTGCATTTCGCTTCCCGAGCGCGCATGACGAGCGAAATCTTCAAGAGCGCGACTGAGCATCTCAGGGGCGAATCGTCCCGTCTCGGCGCGAACTTTCCCCGATCGCTATCCGGACGGACGGCGCGCGCCGCCAAGCGACGGATTGCGGAGCCGTCCCCCGCTTCATATATTGCACGGAACGACGCTCGGACGGGATGGCCGACATCTTGCACCTGCCGGATTCGGCATACGGAGGAACGACGGGCCCGGCGCCGGCATCACAGCCTTCGTAGAACCTATCCGGCGCAACGGGCAACCGGCGGACACAACGGGAAAGGGCGACAACGACACGGACAAGGCATTCATGTGAAAGGAGAGCGGCCGGCGCGCTTCATTTTGCAATCGCCCGCGCACGATTTCGACGCGCGGACGAAGACGAAGGCGACAACATCGGGCACCGCAACAGACTATGGAGAGTAGGATCATGACGAACAGATGTGCGCTTGCAGCTTCGATCCTCGTGCTTCTCGCGGGTCTCGCGACCCCTCTCTCCGCGCAGGAAACGACGAGCTACCTCGTCAGTTGGGAACCCAGCGTCGAACCGGACATAACCCACTACATCGTATACCGCTCACTCTCTCCGACCGATCCGAATCCCACGCCCCTCGACACGGTCGGCAGCTCGACGCTTTTCTACGTCGACGCGACCGTGCTCAAGGGCATGATGTACTACTACCGGATCAAGGCGCGCAACTCGAGCGGCGTCCTGAGCATGTTCTCGAACACGTGCTCGGGGCTCACCATACCGCAGGACGCGAGCGAGGCGATGGACAACCTCTGCCGCATCGCGCAAAAGATCAAGACGGGAGAGTCGACCTACGACATCGGCTGGACGACCGCCGCGCCGACGACCGGCTTCGTCCAGTACGACCGGGACGAGACGCTCGATTCGATGAGCGTCTGGGACCAGAGGTACGCCTCGAGCCACACCTCGTCTCTCGGAGGGCTCTCGGCGCCGGATACGTACTTCATGCGCGCCGTCGCGTACGACGCGAACGATAACATGTTCATCTCGGCCGTCGACACGCTCGACACGCTCGACGAGCCTCAGCAGCCGCACGCCGCGCCGCACCTCAGCATCTACCCCGTGCCGTACCGTCCGTCGGTCGGCGCGCTCAACCTCGCGGAGCTCCCGGCGGGAGGCTCGATCGCCGTCTTGAGCGGCGAAGGCGTCGAGGTATGGAGCGCCAAGGTCGGCGCCGAGACGTCGATGGCGTGGGACGGCATGAACCGTCAGGGAAGCCCCGTCATGAGCGGCGTTTATTTCGCCGTCGTGAGAGACGCGTCGGGAAAAGTCGTCGAGAGACGCCCGATCATGATCGTCCGCTAGATCGGCGAGGTCGAAAATGAAACACGGCATGAAACAATCGAATATCGGCGCCGCCGTCACGTGGATCCTCTGCGTCCTCGGCGCCGCACCGGCTGCGTCGTTCGAGGGTCCGGGCGCGACAGGCGCGGCGTATCTCGGGCTCGCGGCCGGACCGGTGTCGGCCGCCATGGGCGAAGCCGGCGCCGCTCTCGAGGGAGACCCGTTCAACTGGATCGTCAACCCGGCCCTTCTCGGAAACGTCGAGCGTTTCGGCATGGGCGTTTCCCACGCCGAGTGGATACTCGACACCCGCTTCGAGCATGCGGAGATCCACCATCGCACGAACCGGCTCATCGCGGTCGGCGCGGGCGTCGTGTACCGGTACGCCCCGGAGATACAGGGATACGACGACGTCGGCGCCGCGACGGAGCTGCTCGATAACAACAGCTATCAGGCGGCGCTCGCGATCGCCTTCACGCCGCTCCCGGGGCTTTCGGCGGGCGTGACCGCCAAGTACTTCCGCGAAACCCTCGCGGAGTGGTCCGCGGGCGGCGCGGCGGCCGACATCGGCCTCTTCTACGCATGGCCTGCGCCGCGCATCGCGGTCGGCCTGTCCGTGCAGAACCTCGGGCCCGACGTGAGCTTCGACGGCGTCGACGAGCCGCTCCCGACGACGATCCGAGGCGGAACGAGCGCCGCGTTCGCGCTCGTTCCCGCGGTCGCCGAGATGCGGATCGCGGCGGATATCGTGAAGCCGCGGTTCGAAAGCCTCTACGCGGCCGCGGGCGCGGAGCTCACTCTCTCCGGCACGCTCTCCATCCGCGCCGGATGGTGCGGCAGGGAGTATCGAGAGGGGGACGGCCTCACCCTCGGAGGCGGCGTGAAGATCCTCGAGCGCCTGCAGCTCGACTACGCCTATACGCCGTACGGCGACCTCGGCGACTTCCACCGGATCGCGGTGCATTTCTCCCTGCCGTAGCCCCTCGGGCGCGGCGGTGGCACATCCCTTGCACGCATTCGCCATTCCGGCGCGACTGCGCTCGATTTTGATTTGAGAGCGTTTTCGCTTTCTGCTACATTGTGCGCGAATGCGGGGCGCGGCCCCGGCAAAGGAGGATACGCGTGGAACCCAAGGAAAGGATCCGCGGCTTCATTCTCGAGAGCGTGCTCGCGGGTTCGAGCTCGACCGGCATCGCGGACGACGACTCCTTCATGGACAAGGGCATCATCGATTCCACGGGGATCCTCGAGCTCGTCGCCTTCATTCAAGACGAATTCAAAATCGATGTCCGCGACGAGGAGCTCATTCCGGACAACTTCGATTCGGTCGCGAAGCTCTCGAGCTACATCTCGCGGAAGACGGGCGGGTGAAACGGCGGAGAGGCTCGATCGCGGATCCCGATTCCCCCTCCCCGGAAGCCATGCTGCTCCACGAATTCCTCGAACGCTCCTTCGCGAAACACCCAGACAAGACATATCTCGTCGCCGGCGGGCGGCGTCTCTCCTACGCCGACCTCGAGGCGGGCGCGAACCGCCTCGCTTCGGCGCTGCGATCCTCGGGCGTCGGGTACGGCGACCGGGTCGTCGTTTTCCTCGACAACTCCCCCGAGGCGGTCGTCTCGATCTTCGGGATTCTCAAGGCCGACGCCGTGTTCGTCCCCCTCAACCCGACGATGAAGACGGAGAAGCTCGCGTGGGTGCTCGGCGACAGCCGCGCCGCGGCGCTCGTCACCCACGAGAGCAAATGGGAAACCGCCGTCGCGGCGGCGCGCTCCGCCCCGTCCATCAAGACGGTGGTGCTGACCGGCGAGCTGCGGGAGCACCCGCGCGAGCAGTTCGCCGTGCGCTGGTGGGACGAGATCCAGTCCTCGCACGACGCCGGCCGGCCGGCGCGCGCGGCGATCGACATCGATCTCGCGGCCCTCATCTACACCTCGGGCACGACGGGCAATCCGAAAGGGGTCATGCTCACCCACCGGAACATGGTCTCCGCCTCGACCTCCATCACGACGTATCTCGAGAACCGCGAGGAC
>JAGUZZ010000002.1:0-3263 GCA_020060525.1 bacterium
CATTACTCGGTGTGGCGGGCGATCAGCGCCGCCTACGCCGCGGCGGCCATCGACGACGGCGCCTCCGTCATCGAGTCCCTCTCGGGGCTCGACGCGGCCGGGGGCAAGAAAGTCCTTCGCATCGATCAGGCCGGCGGGCTCGCCTACTACTGGGGGCTCGTCGAGACGATCGACGCCGCTTTCATGGAAACCTACGGCAAGCCCGTGGCCACGCTCTTCGATTCGACGGCGGCCTGCACCGAGCATCACTATTTTCAGGTCGTCGCCCACACGATCGACCCGCGCGTTTTCTGGAAATCGGCGCCGGACAGCGGGCGTTCCGTGGACAACCTCGCGCCCTGCGCGCCGCTCCGTCTCGCCGGCGAGCAAAGCCATGCGCCGGCCGGCTTGAACCTCACATGGCGTCGAAACACCGAAAGCGACCTCGGCGGCTACCGCGTCTATCGAGGGTTCAAGGAGAATTTCACGCCCTCCGAGGAATACCTCATCGCCTCTCCATGCGACACGGCCTATTTCGACGGCAAATGGAGATGGAGCGAGGGCTACTACTACATGGTCTCGGCCGTGGACGTTCACGGGAACGAAAGCGGGTTCGCGCTTCTTCGGCCCGACGACGTGACCGGAGGGGAGACGCCGCGCTCGCCCGAGGCGAGCTATCTCGCGCAGAACTACCCGAACCCCTTCAATCCCCTGACGCGGGTCGAGTACGGGCTCGCGGCGCCCGCGCGCGTGAGACTGCGGATCTACGACGCCGCGGGGCGCCTCGTGCGCTCCCTCGTGGAGGCGGAGCGCCCGGCGGGACGCCACGTCGAGCTCTGGGACGGACGGGACGCCTCGGGAAGGCTCGCGGCGAGCGGGATATATTTCTACCGGCTCGACGCCGGCTCGTTCTCGCAGACGAGGAAAACCGTGCTCGCGAGGTAGAAATGCGCGGCTAATCGCCCTCGAGGGCGGCCTCGCGGGCCGTCTCGATTTCCTCTCTCTCGGGCGTTTCGGGGGCGAGATACGCGCAGATGCGCAGCGCGTGGTAGGCCGCGCGCTCGACCCACCGGATGGCGTCGAGCATCGCGAGCGCGCGGCCGGGCGGATAGCCGCCGGCGGCCGTTTGCTGGAGAACGGCCGGGCGCTCGCGACGGTGCATCTCCGAAAGCTCGTCCATGAGCCTTTCCATCGATTCGAGCCAATCCTCGGCCGGCTCGCCGCGCAATCCGCGCTCCCCCATCGACAGAATCGCTCTCCCGAGCTCGAGGGTCGGCGCGAGACGCCCGTCGTCAAAGGCGCCCCGCGCGCCTGCCGGCGGCTCGAGCCTCCCCTGAAGCCGGGCGAGATGATCGATCGCGTGCATGCAGGCGACGCGCAGGTTCGAGAGCGGCTCGTCCGCGGCGATCGGCGGGATTTGTCCGAGAAAGCCCTGAATACGCTCTATTGCGCGTCCGAGATCCGCCGTCGAGGCGGGCCCTCCTCTCGCGGCGCGGCGATCGAGCGTCGCGAGCAGGCGTCCGATAACCTCGCGGGACGTGTATACGAGCGACCGGCGCACCGCCTCGAGCGCCGCCGCGGGGGCCTCGAGGACGGCCGCGTCGAGATGCCGCGTGAGCAACGGCTCCGTATGGGGGATCAACCGCTCGATCGCCGCGGCGAACCGCCCGGCGAACGGCAGGAAAACGACGACTCCCAGCCCGATGAACGCCGTGTGGAAGGCGGCGAGGCTCATCGCATCGCCGTCGAGTCCGAGATTCGCCTCCGCCCATCCGATGAGCCGCAGGAACGCAGGCAGCGCCGCGAGCGCGATGAGGCCGGTCGCAAGGTTGAAGGAGACATGCGCGAGCGCCGTGCGCTTCGCCGGCACGCCGCCGCCGATCGCGGCGAGGACGCCGGTCACCGTCGTTCCGACGGAGGCCCCGATCACGAGCGAGGCCGCCTGATCGAAGTTCACGGCCCCTGCATGAAGCGCCGTGAGCGTCGTCGCGACCGCGGCGCTCGACGATTGCATCACGACCGTCATCGCGACACCGATCGCCATGGCGGCGAAATGTCCGGCGAAGCCTCCCGCCGGCAGGCGGGCGAGGTTGAACACCGCCGCGAGGCCGCCCATGCCGTCCTGCAGCGTCTCTATGCCGACGAAGATGAGGCCGAACCCCGCGAGCGCGAGGCCGAGCGCCCGCACTCGCCCGCGCCCGAGGAGCCGCATGAAGGCGCCGGCTCCGACGAGCGGTAGAGCGTAGAAACCGACGCTCACCTTGAGCCCCAGCACGGCAACGATCCAGCCCGTGGCCGTCGTCCCGAAGCTCGCCCCCATCACGACGCCCACGGCCTGCGGAAAGGCGAGCAGCCCGGCGCTCACGAAACCGATCACGGTCACGGTCGTGGCGCTCGATGACTGCACCATGGCCGTGACGAGCGCCCCCGAGGCGAACGCCTTGAGCGGAGCGCCGGTGAAGCGCGTGAGCGCCCGCCGCAGCGCCTCGCCCGCGAACGCCTTGAGGCCGTCCGTGAGCATGCCTATGCCGAGGAGAAAAAGCCCGATGCCTCCCGCGAGCTTGAAAACAAGGGCCGTCATGGCGCCATTCTAGCAGAGTTAGCCGCGCGGAATTAAGCCTTTTAACAACGGCCGGATGCTGATCGAATCTCGCGGACGGCCGCGTCGTCGTCCGGCGCGATCGCCGCGCCGCGCGCTTACGCGGCGCGGTTTGGCGGTCATGTCGCCCTGTCCTCGAAGCGGCGGATGACGGCCTTCTCGGCCTCGACGAGCAGGAAGACGGCGGCGCCGATGCCGAGCGGCACGAGCCAGTGGCGCCACTCGAGCGCCGCCGAGCCGAACCACAGCTGCATGAAGGGCGCATAGACGAAGCCCAATTGAAGCACGAGCAGCGCGATGACCGCGAACCAGGCCGCGCGATTGGTGAACAGCAGTCCCGGCCGCACGCTCGATTCGCGGAAAAAGCGGCTGTTGAACAGGTAGAACATCTGGCCGAACACGAGCGTGTTCACCGCCATTGTGCGGACCTGCTCGAGCGGCCCGCCGAGCCGCCGCTCGATCAGGAACACGGCGATCGTGGCCCCGCCGATGAGCGCGGAGACGAAACCGATGCGCCACAGAAGCACCCCGCCCAGTATCGAGGCGCCCGGCTTGCGCGGCGGACGCGTCATCACGCCCGGCTCGGCCGGTTCGAAGGCCAGTGCGAGCGCGAGCGTGACGGCGGTGACCATGTTCACCCACAGGATCTGCACTGGCGTCAGGGGCAGAACGAGGCCGAAGAGAA
>JAGUZZ010000308.1:0-4310 GCA_020060525.1 bacterium
GACCGGGAAAACGAGAGGCTCGCGAATCCGCTCCGTCTCACGGAGAGCGCCGGCATCGCAAAGGTGCTCGTCAAGGCGGAGCGGCGCGAATGGAGCGTCCGCCTCGGCGGAGCCTTCCGGCAGCTCGTCGACCGTGACCGCCGAGACGAGGCGACCGATCTGCGAGAGACGCACTGGACGAACGACGGCGGCGTGCAGTTCGTGAGCGATTTCACGACGCCGGTCGGAGACACTACGCGGACGTTCTCGAGCAAACTGTACGTCTACAAAGCCTTCTTCTCGTCTGCGGCGGACGATCTCGCGGGGCTTCCGAACGAGAACTACTGGAGAGCTCCCGACGTGAATTGGGAGAACATACTGTCGGCGTCGGTGACGAAGCATATCGTCTTCGTGCTCTACGCGCAGCTCCTCTACGACAAGGAGGTGGATCTCGCCGGGCGCTTCAAGGAGACGCTCGGGCTCGGTTTCACGTACAAGCTGTTCTAAAACGGCTGAAAACACAGGGAGGGTTCGCATGTTCAAGGAATTCAAGGAATTCGCCATGCGGGGCAACGTGATGGACATGGCGGTGGGCATCATCATCGGCGCCGCGTTCGGCACGATCATCGCCTCGCTCGTGAACGACGTGATCATGCCGCCGATCGGCCTTCTTCTCGGAAACGTCAACTTTTCCGATCTCTACGTCGTGCTGCGGGGAGGAGGAGCGCCCGGACCGTACGCCTCGCTCGCGGCCGCGAAGGAGGCCGGCGCCGTGACGCTCAACTACGGCTCGTTCGTGAACACGATCGTCAACTTTCTCATCGTCGCCTTCGCGATCTTCATGGTCGTCAAGAACATGAACCGCCTGAAGCGCCCGGCGCCGGCGGTCGCGCCGACGACGAAGGATTGCCCGTTCTGCTTCTCGTCGGTGCCGATCAAGGCGATCCGATGCCCGCACTGCACGTCGGATCTCAAGTGACGCGCGCGGACGCTTGCCGCGGCGATCGAGGGTGTGATACGGTAGGCTCGTGATCGTTCAAGCGCTCAAAGGGTACCTCCTGCATCTCGGTATCGAGAAGCGGGTGTCGGAAGCGACGATGAGGGCGTACGAGGGGGACGTCGTCCAGTTTACGGATCACCTCCGCGCCGGATTGTCGCGCGAGCCCGATTTCTCCGACGCGGAGCCGCTCGCCGTGCGTTCGTTTCTCGGGAGGCTGTCGCGGGACGGCTACTCGAAGCGCAGCGTCGCGAGAAAGATCGCCTCTCTGAGGAGCTTCTTCGCGTATTGCGCCGACCGCGGCCTCTGCGCCGCCGATCCGACGATCGGCATCTCGGCCCCGAAAACGGGCAGAAGCCTTCCCGTCTTCGCGAGCGTGCAGGCGATGAACCGCATGATGGAGATCCCCCCGCTCGACACGATGCGGGGGCTGCGCGATCGGGCGGTCCTCGAGATCCTCTACGGAACGGGTATGCGCCTCTCGGAGCTCGCGGGATGCTCCGTCGGGAGCTGCGATTTCGAGCGCGGAACGATAGCCGTCGTGGGAAAGCGCAACAAGGAGCGGGTGTTGCCGCTCGGCGGCAAGGCGGCGGAGCACCTACGGCGCTACCTCGAAGCACGCTATCGCGCGTCGCCCGCCGTGTTCGAGAGCCGCGCGGGTCTCGGGGCCTTTCTCGGCCCCGCGCTCCGCGAGCCCCTCGTCGCCGGACGGGGCGGCGAACGGATCAGCAAGCGCACGATCCAGAGGATCGTGCGGCGATACCTGGAGCACGCCGCCTCGCTCGCCCGCATGAGTCCGCACGTCCTGCGCCACACCTTCGCGACGCACCTCCTCGACGCGGGCGCCGATCTGCGCGCGGTTCAGGAGCTTCTCGGACACGCGAGCCTCTCGACGACGCAGATCTACACGCACGTCACGACGGAGCGGCTTCGGGCCGTCTTCGACAAGGCTCATCCGCGTTCGTGAGCCCGCGCCGTTCCGGAGCGGCGCGGGGCGGACGGACGAAGGGAAAGGAGGGCTTGTCCGGTCCGCGGCGAGGCGTTACCTTAGTGAAAACGCCCCGTGCGGGCGGCGCCGCGCGCGACGCTCGAACGGATCGCCGCCTCGGCGAGCCCGCTCGGTACGTTCTCTGCAAAGGAGCGTGTATGAAGCTTTCGAAAAAGGACTTTCTCTCGCTTCGCGATTTTTCCCGCGAGGAGCTCGACGAAATCCTGCGCGTCGCGGCCGCGCAGAAACCGCTCGCGCGGTCGTTCCGCCTTCCGCCGAGCCACCCGGGGCGCGTGCTGGCGTGCATCTTCCACAAGCCGAGCCTGAGAACGAGGCTCAGCTTCGAGGTGGCGATACGCCAGCTCGGCGGCTCGAGCCTCTTCGTCACGGACAAGGAGATCGGGATCGAAAGCCGCGAGGCCCCGAAGGACGTCGGCCAGGTGCTGTCGCGGTACGTCGACGCGATCATGATCCGGACCTTCAAGCAGAGCCTCGTCGAGGAGCTCGCGCGGAACGCGTCGGTGCCCGTCGTCAACGGGCTCACGGACCTTCTGCACCCCTGTCAGGTGCTCGGAGACATCATGACCGTCGTCGAGCGGCGCGGCTCGATCGAGGGTGCCCGCGTGGTGTTCATCGGCGACGGCAACAACGTCGCGCGGAGCTGGCTCAACGCGGCGGCGCGGTTTCCGTTCACCTTCGTCCTCGCGGCGCCGAAGGGGTACGAGATCGAGGAGGAGTTCGTCGCCGGGGCGAAGCGCGACGGATCTCCGGCGTACGAGGTCGTCCACGATCCGCGCGAGGCCGTTCGCGGCGCGGACGTCGTCTACACCGACGTGTGGGCGAGCATGGGGCAGGAAACCGAGAAGGAGCGGCGCGCGAAGGCGTTCGCCTCGTTCCAGGTGAACGACCGGCTCATGAAGCTCGCCAAGCCGTCCGCGATCTTCATGCATTGCCTGCCCGCGCACCGCGGCGACGAGGTGACCGATTCCGTCATCGACGGGCCGCAATCGGCCGTCTACGACGAGGCGGAGAACCGCCTGCATATTCAACGCGCCATCCTCTCGCTGCTCGTTCCCGGCGAAGGGACGGCTTGAGAGTTCACGTTTCTGACGCGATCCCCGCGCGGACGGCGGGGGAGGAGCGGCGGATCATGCGTCGTGCCGCCATCTGGTTCGGAGCGATCCTCTCGTGTTCGGGCTGCGCCGTTCAGGAGGCCCCTTCGGGCGGGCCGGAGGACAAGACGCCGCCGCGGATCGTATCCGTCTTTCCGAGCGCGGACTCCGCCGGGGTCTCCCGCGACGTGCGCCCCGTCTTCGTCTTCAGCGAGCGGATCGACGGCGAGAGCTTCAAGAACAGGCTCCTCGTCCATCCGCCGCTGACCTTCGACCGCGTGTCGGCGAAGGGGGAGCGGCTCGAGATCAGCTTCAAGACGCTGCTCCCCGAAACGACGATCTGTCTCACGCTCATGCCCGGCTACCGCGACGTTCACCGCGAGGCGCCGGCCGTCGAGGCGCGAGTGCTCTGTTTCTCGACGACCGATTCGATCGCCCGCGGCGAGATACGCGGCGCGGTGTTCTTCAAGGGCAAGCCCGACTCGGCGGGGGCGGTCGAGCTCTTTCACGCTCGAAAGGACTCTCTGACCGAGCTCGCCACGACGAAGCGCGCGCGCGTCGCGTTCGCGGAGCGCGACGGGCGTTTCGCGATCCGGGCCCTGCCGACGAACGATGCGCGGTTTCTGTTGCGCGGATTCATCGACAAGGACGGCGACGGATTCTTCTCGGACGGGAAGGAGTTCGGGCTGATCTATCCGGACACGATCGTTCTCTCTCCGCTCTCTCCGCTCGTCGAGGAGGTCGCCGTCATGGTCATCGACCCGAACGAGCCGGGCGTTCTCAAGGGCGTGGTCGCGAACGAGAGCGGGATCGCGGCCCCGCCCGTCGTTCGTCTCGATCCGCTCGCGCGCGGCGGGAAATGGCTCTTCGCCCGCGCCGATTCCAGCGGGGCGTTCGTCGTGAGCCGCGTCCCGCCGGGCGAATACCTCTTCTCCGCGTTCGTCGACGTGAATCCCGACTCCCTGTGCGGGCGATACCGCGACGAGGCCGACTCGACGAAGGTTCTCGAGGAACCCTGTGTGTCTCTTTCCGATACGCTGCGCCTGAAGCCGGGGGAGATCCGGACGCTCGATCCCGTGACGCTGAAATGAGAGGAAGCCGCATGGACGTTCCGTTCGCGAAGATGCACGGGGCCGGCAACGATTTCATCGTCATCGACGACCGAGCCGGGCGCGGGCTCTCCGCCGAGTCGGTGGCCGCCCTCTGCGACCGGCGCCGCGGCGTCGGCGCCGAC
>JAGUZZ010000101.1:0-4309 GCA_020060525.1 bacterium
CGGCGGCGCGCGCGACCGCCGGCCTCTTCCGACGGCTCGCGAAGGGGGAGATCGACGTCGCCGTCGTCGACGCGAGGCGCGTGCCGCTCCAGCTCCCGGAGCCGGTCGAGATCGCGGCGGTGCTCGAGCGGACCAACCCCTTCGACGTCCTCATCTCGTGCGAGGATCTCATCCTCGACGAGCAGCCCGAGAACGTCTGCATCGCGGCGCTCGACGCCGTGAAACGCGGGCAGCTCCTCTACTACCGCCCCGACCTCAAGTTCGTCGACACGAACGACGATTTCGACGTTCTCTTCGCCGCCGTGCAGAGCGGGACCCTCGGCGCGTTCGTCTATCCGGCGTCCGACGTCGAGGCGCTCAACCGGCAGATGCACGTCGTCGAGGTGTTCACGACCTCCATCTGCACGCCCCCCGGCGGGCAGGGAGCGCAGGCGCTGCTCGCCCGGCGCGACCGGCGCGACGTCTGCGCCGCGATCCGCGACCTCAACGATCCGTCCACCGCCGCGGAGATCGAGCTCGAGCGGATGCTGCTCGAGCAGCTCGCGCGCGACGGCCGCGGGCCGGTCGGCGTGCTCGGCAACGTCGAGGAGAGCGTCTTCGAGCTCGAGGCCGCGATCGCTGCTCCCGACGGCACGGAAAAGATATCGGCCGCGGCGGGCGGCTCCCTCGCGGAGCGCTCGAAGATCGTCACGCGGCTCGCCGCCGAGCTCCTCGCCTCGGGCGGCGAAGAGATACTGGCGCCCTACCGGCGCGCGAGGAGCGGCGGGTAGCGGCCATGCTCGATCGAAAGCTCATACGGAAGGATCCCGATCGCGTGCGGGAAGGGCTGCGGCGCAAGGGCGCCCGGTTCGATATCGAGTCCTTCCTCGCCGCCGACGAGCGCCAGCGGACCCTCATCCAGGAGTGCGAACGTCTCAAACACGAGCGCAACGAGGCCTCGGGCGAGATCTCGCGACTTAAAAAGGAAGGGAAGGACGCGGGCGACATCCTCCGCCGCATGAAGGAGACCTCCGAGCGCATCAAGGAGATCGACCGGGAGCTCAAGGAGACCTGCGAGCGCCTCGACGATCTCGCGCTCTACATCCCGAACATACCGCACGAATCGGTGCCGGTCGGCACGTGTCCCGAGCACAACGTCGTGCGGCGCTCGTGGGGCGGGACGCCGGAGCTTCCCTTCGCGCCGGCGCCGCACTGGGAAATCGGCGAACGGCTCGGCGTTCTCGATCTCGCGGCCGGCGCCGCGCTCGGCGGCAGGGGGTTCGTCGTGCTCCGCGGAGGAGGCGCCCTGCTGTCGCGCGCGCTCATCAACTTCATGCTCGACCTTCACCGCCGGCAGGGGTACGAGGAGGTCTCGGTGCCGTTCCTCGCGCTCCGCGACTGCATGGTCGGCACCGGCCAGCTCCCGAAGCTCGCCGAGGACATGTACCTCTGCGAGAAGGACGACCTCTTTCTCATCCCGACGGCCGAAGTGCCGCTCACGAACCTCTACCGCGAGACGATCCTCGAGGGAGCGCGTCTTCCGGTCAAGCTCACCGCGTGGAGCGCCTGCTTCCGGCGGGAAGCGGGAAGCTACGGGCAGGAGACGCGGGGGCTCGTGCGGGTTCACCAGTTCGACAAGGTCGAGATGGTGAAGCTCGCGGCGCCCGAGGCGTCGTACGACGAGCTCGAGTCGCTGACGAGCGACGCCACGGCGGTGCTCGAGGCGCTCGAGCTGCCCCACCGGGTCATCGAGCTCTGCACGATGGATCTCAGCTTCGGCGCGGCGAAGTGCTACGATATCGAGACGTGGGCGCCCGGCATGCAGAGATGGCTCGAGGTGTCCTCGTGCAGCAACTTCGAGGATTTTCAGGCGCGTCGCGCGAACATCCGGTTCCGCCGCGCGAAGCAGGAGCGGCCGGAGTTCGTGCACACGTTGAACGGCTCCGGTCTCGCGCTGCCGCGGGTGATCGCCACCATTCTCGAGCTCAACCAGACGCCGACCGGCAAGGTGCGCGTTCCGAAGGCGCTCGTGCCGTACGCGGGCGGGATGGAATACCTCGAGGCATGATCGGATCATGAGGGCGCCGCGCAATCTTCCATTCCTCCTCAAGCTCTACTTCCTCGTGGGCGGGGCCGTCGTCGTCGCGTTCGCGCTCGTTTACAACGACGCGCTCATCCGCAGGATGCGATCCCAGTCGGAGAACACGACGAGCCTCATCTCGCGCTCGGTCGCGATCGCGCTCAAGCAGCCCGCCGACGAGGACAACAGGGCCTTCATCCTCGCCGTCCGCGACAAGTTCGACATTCCGTTCATACTCACCGACCTGCGTGGAAAACCGTGGGTCTGGAACGAGGAGACCGGCGTGAAGCCGCTCGGCGACGACGGCTTCGAGCGGATCGAGCGGTTCGATCCCGCCGCCCCGAACGATTCGCTGCTCGCGGCGGTGCTCGCCCGCGCGGCGGAGTTCGACGGGCTCAACCGTCCGCTCCCCATCGAGGGGGGCGGTCTCTCGCTCGAGCTCCACTACGGATCGTCCTCGCTCACGCGGGCGCTCGCCGTCGCCCCGTACATCCAGTTCGGCGTTCTCGTCGCGTTCCTCCTCGTCGGATTTCTCGGCTTCCGCGCCATCAAGATCGGCGAGCAACGCATGATCTGGGTCGGGCTCGCGAAGGAGACGGCGCATCAGCTCGGCACGCCGCTCAGCTCCGTCATGGGCTGGCTCGAGATGATCCGCGAGGAGATCTCGGCGGCGTCCTGCTCGGAGAAGCTCGCGCGCGCGATCGACGAAGTCGCGACCGACGTCGACCGGCTCGGCAAGATATCCGAACGTTTCAGCAAGATCGGATCGGCGCCGAAGCTCGAGCTGCGGGAGCTTGCTCCGATCGTCGAGGAGACCGTCGCCTATTTCGAGCGCCGCCGCCCGACGCTGCGGATCAACTCGACGATCACGACGGAGTTCGAGGAGCTTCCGCTCGTGCGGTGCAGCGGCGAGCTCGTCGGCTGGGTCGTCGAAAACCTCATCAAGAACGCGCTCGACGCGATGGCGGGCGAGGAGGGAAAGATACATATTCAATGCCGGATGAACATGCGGGACCGCCGGGTCGAGATGCTCGTGAGCGACACGGGGAAAGGGATGGCGCCCAACGTCCGCGCGAGGGTCTTCGATCCGGGGTTCACGACCAAGAACCGCGGCTGGGGGCTCGGTCTCGCGCTCGTGAGAAGGATCGTCGAGGAGATGCACGGCGGCACGATCCGCGTGCTCCAGACGCAGCCGGGCAAGGGGACGACGTTTCTCGTCACCTTTCCGGTCGATTGAGGAAGGCTCCGGGAATGGCGAAGGAAAAGAAGATACTGTGGGTCGACGACGAGATCGATCTTCTCGCCTCCCACATCATATTCCTCGGGGAGAAGGGTTACGCGGTGAAGCCCGCGGCGAGCGGCGACGAGGGGATCGCCGCGCTCCGCGCCGAGCCGTTCGATCTCATCCTCCTCGACGAGACGATGCCGGGGCGCAGCGGGCTCGAGACGCTCCAGGAGATCAAGGAGATCGATCCGAACGTCCCCGTGATCATGATCACGAAGAACGAGGCCGAGGATCTCGTCGAGCAGGCGATCGGGATGAAGATCGACGATTACCTCCTCAAGCCGGTGAACCCGCTTCAGATCTATTCCGCGGCCAAAAGGATCCTCGACGCGCACCGCATACAGGAGACGGCGCTGAGCCGCGAATACCTCCAGTCGTACCAGCGCCTGGAGGGAGCGCTCCACGCGGGCCCCGACTGGCGGGAATGGATCCGCATCCATCAGGAGCTCTCCGCGTGGGACGTCGAGTACGACCGGTTCAGCGACACGGGGCTCGAACAGACGCATCAGGACATCAAGAAGAAGGCGAACGCCGACTTCTGCCGGTACGTCGAGCGCGTCTACCGCGACTGGATCTGGAGCGACGAGCGTCCGCCGACGAGCGTCGACGTGCTCGATCGATTCGTCTTTCCGTCGCTGCGGGAGAGCCGGCGAGTGTATTTCATCGTCATCGACTGCATGCGCTTCGACCAGTGGCTCAAGATCGAAGATCTCCTCGCTCCGTTCTACACGATCGAGCGCGGCTGCTATTTCGCGATCCTTCCGACCGCGACGCCGTACGCGCGCAACGCGCTCTTCGCCGGCGCCTTTCCCGCCGACATACAGAAGCGCACCCCGGACTACTGGCTCGAGCGCTCGAAGGACGAGTTCAGCAAGAACCGGTTCGAGCAGAACCTTCTGCAGGAGAGCCTCGCGCGCGCCGGTCTCGGAAACGCGGCCTTCAAGTACATCAAGATCTACGAGATC
>JAGUZZ010000118.1:0-6400 GCA_020060525.1 bacterium
CGTGAGGCAGCTCAATGGAGCCCGCGCCTTTCATTGCGCCGCCGCCGGCGTGGGCCAGCTCCTCCTTCCATGACGCCCCCTTGATCGTCACGTAGAGGCCGCCCAGAGCAAGGAGCCTCTCGGCGAGCGGCAGCATCTCGCGAAGCCGCCCGGCTGCCTTCGACACAACCGCATCGAACGCCCCCGCTCCGGCGCAGGCCGCGGCGTCTTCGCCCGAGGCCTCCACCCCCGCCAGCGCGAGGACCGCGACCGTTCGCTCGAGGAAGATATGCGGCTTGCCCCTTCGTTCGAAGAGCACGGCTTCGATCCGCGGCCGCACGATCTTCCAAACCAATCCGGGAAAGCCCGCGCCCGAACCGATATCGGCGAGGCGAACCCGCGTGGCGCCGAATATGTCGGGTGCCGCCTTTTCGGCCGCCGCAAGGAGCAGAAGCGAATCGAGAAGCTGCATGCGCAGGTTCTCGTCGCGCCGGGTCCTGCCGAACAGATGGATCCGATCGCCCCACAGGGAGACCTCACCGAGAAACGCCTGCAGCTTGAGGCGTTCCGGGTTGGGAAGGCCCTCCATGCCGCTCGAGGCGAGAGCAGCCATAACCTCTTGCCCTATATTGAATTGCTCTTTATCCATCGCTGGCGCATCCCGTGGCGGTGCCGGCGTGGCCTTGTTTCACGTGAAACACCTCGGCCCCGTCAGGCCTCCTTTTCGCTATTAAGCGGCTCGATGGCCGGCCTGTCCCGTCCCCCGGTCTCCAGCTTTCGTCGCCCGAGGAAGATCATGAGGATCGAGACGTCGGAGCTCCGCACGCCGGAGATCCTCGAAGCCTGCCCGAGGGTTACGGGGCGGAACTTCGCGAGCTTGATCCTCGCTTCGGCGCTCAGAGCCCCTATGTCGAAGGAAAAATCCTCCGGTATCCGCATCCGCTCGAGATCCATCATCCGCTCGACGAGCTTCCTCTGCCTTGCGATGTACCCCTCGTACTTTGCCGAGATCTCGAGCGCGCCCCTTCCGCGATCGTCGAGATCCAGCGTGCCCGGCGGGAGCTGCGCTTCGAGGTCTCGAAGGCGGACTTCCGGTCGCTTGAGGAGCTCCATCGCCCCGATCTTGCCCCGCGGAGCGCTCTTTTCCCCCGCATCGGCCGGCCCCTGGAGGGTATCCGGGGAAAGGCTCAGCCCCTCGAACGTACGGCGGGCACGCGCCACGCTCTTCCGCCTGCCGATCGTCTCGCCCCAGAGCTCTCGGGGGAGAAGCCCGTATCGAACGCCGTACCGGAAAAGCCTCTCGTCGGCGTTGTCCTGCCGGAGGATGAGCCGGTGCTCCGCGCTGGAAGTGAACATCCGGTACGGCTCATCGATCTCCTTTGTTACCAGATCGTCGACGAGAACGCCGATATAGGCCTGATGCCGCCCGAGCGTGAACGCCGGACGTCCTTCGAGGGAAAGCGCCGCGTTTATCCCGGCTACGATCCCCTGCGCGGCGGCCTCCTCGTAACCCGATGTGCCGTTTACCTGTCCGGCGAAGTACAGCCCCCGCACGATGCGCGACTCGAGCGTCGGGAGGATCTGGTGCGGCGGGTAGTAATCGTATTCGATCGCATATCCGTACCGGACGATCCGCGCCTCTTCGAGCCCCGGGATCGTCCGGATCATCCGCTCCTGAACGTCGCGCGGCAGGCTCGTCGAAAGACCGTTCACATAGATCTCTTCGGACTCGAGCCCTTCCGGCTCGAGGAAGATCTGGTGCCGCTCCCTGTCAGCGAAGCGAACCACCTTGTCCTCGATCGAGGGACAGTAGCGCGGACCGATCCCCTTGATCCTGCCGGCAAATAGCGGCGATCTGTCGAGGTTTTCCCTTATTGCGGCGTGCGTTCGTTCGTTGGTATACGTTATGTAGCAGGGCGCTTGCGGCCGATCGATCCTCCCTGTACGGAACGAGAAAGGCGACGGCGATTCGTCCCCCGGCTGCACTTCGCACCGGGAGAAGTCTATGCTGTCCCTTGCGAGCCTCGCGGGCGTGCCGGTCTTCAGTCGTCCGCGCTCGATTCCGAGAGAGGCGATTCGATCGGCAAGCCGGCAGGAGGGAGGCTGCCCTTCGCGACCCCCGGGAAAGCTCTCCTCGCCTATATGCATGACACCGTTTGGAAATGTTCCGAGGCAGCATATTACTTTATTACAATGTATTAGTGTACTATCTCCAATGATGACACCCTTCACTGCCTCATCCGTGGCAGCGATGTCAGTCGCCTCGCCTTCCATCAGAGAGAGGTGCTCCTGACCCTCGAGCGCTGCCATCATACGCCGCCGGTATGCCTTTTTGTCCGCTTGGGCTCTCGGGGACCAAACAGCGGGGCCTTTGGCCTTGTTCAGCATCCTGAACTGGATTCCCGTCTCGTCTATGGCCAGGGCCATCTCTCCGCCTAGAGCGTCGATCTCCCTCACGAGCTGTCCCTTGGCAAGGCCGCCGATCGCCGGGTTGCAGGGCATTCTCGCTACATCCTCGAGGCTCATCGTCACGAGCAAGGTTTCATGCCCCATCCTGCTCGCCGCGAGGGCGGCCTCGATGCCGGCATGGCCCGCGCCGACGACTATCACCTCGTAATCCATATTCCGACGCTTAGTCATAATTATTATTGTTGTATCTTATTGCTGTATAATGCACAAATTCCGTATAGCCGCGCGCATTCGCCCGTTCCCGCGCTATTTCCCGATGCAGAACTTCTCGAATATGGCGTCGAGAACGTCCTCGGAGACGGATCGCCCCGTGATCCTGCCGAGAGCGTCCGCGGCCGCCCTGAGCTCGACGCTGATAAGCTCGGCCGCGCCGCATCCTCCCGCGAGCGCCTCGACCCGCGCGAGCGCCGCGTCCGCTTCCCGCAGCGCATCCGCTTGCCTCGCGCTCACCGCGATCTGCTCGCGCCTCAGGGCGCCCGCGTCCCGCTCGACCGTACGCGAGAATATCCGCCGCCGCAGCCCCTCGAGCCCCGCGCCCGTCAGCGCGGAGACCGAAATGGCCTCTTTCACACCCAATTTCGCGATAATGTCCTCGGGCGCGAGAGGCGCCCCGAGGTCGCTCTTGTTTATGACAAGAAGCACTTTATCGCCGTCGATGCGCCGAATCTCGGCCCCGACACCGGCATCTATCTCGGCGCTCCCGTCAATCGTGAACAGCACGAGGTCCGCCCGGCCGGCGGCCTCGCGTCCGAGATCGATCCCGCGAGTCTCTATCTCGCATCCCGTTTCAGCGATCCCGGCCGTGTCCTCGAGCCAGCAGGTGAAGCCGTCGATGTGGATCCGCTCGCAGAGCCTGTCGCGCGTCGTCCCGGGCACGGGGGAGACGATCGCCCGCTCCTCGCCGAGAAGAGCGTTGTACAGGCTGCTCTTGCCGGCGTTCCGCGGGCCGACGATGGTCACGCGTATTCCGCGCCGGAGCCTCGCGCCCGGGAGCTCGGATTCGATAAGTCTCGCGACGCGCTCCCGCGTCTCCCGGGCCGTCCGCCGCGTCTCCTCGGGCACCCGGACCGGAACGTCCTCCTCGCTGAAGTCGATCGAGACCTCGACGAGGGCGAGCTCGTCGAGGAGCGCCTTCTCGCATTCGCCGACGCGCCGGGAGAGCGCCCCCTCGAGCTGCTCGAGCGCGACGCGGCGCTGGAGCTTCGTTTCCGCCGCGATGAGATCGGCGACGGCTTCCGCCTCGGCGAGATCGAGTTTTCCGTTGAGAAACGCCCGCTTCGTGAACTCTCCGCGGCCCGCGAGACGCGCTCCGCGCGCGATGATCTCCTCGAGTAGATCGGAGACGACCTGCATGCCCCCGTGGCACGATATTTCGACGAGATCTTCCCCCGTGTAGCTCGCCGGGGCGCGCATGACGGCGACGAGCGTCTCGTCGATCGGGGCGCCCGTCCCGTCCCGCAGCACCCTCTGGACGAGCGCGTGGGAGGCGGCGCTCCGCGCGCCCGGGGCCATGCGGTCGACGATGTCGATCGCCGCGGGGCCCGAGACGCGCACGACGGCGATCCCCGACTCGCCCGCCGGCGTGCCGAGCGCGACGATGGTGTCCCGGTCCATGGCGGATCAGCGGTTTCCGGCGCGCTTCTGCTCCTCGGCACGCTGCGGCGCGATGCAGACCTTGCGCATTTCGCCATTTCCGATCGTGTAGCTCGATATGCCGTCGAGCTCGGAGAGGGCCATGTGAACGATGCGCCGCTCGGCCGCCTTCATCGGCTCGAGGGCGACCTCGTGATTCGTTTTCTTCGCCTTCTCGGCCGCCTTGACCGCCTTCTGCTTGAGGATGTCGTGGCGGTTCCGGAGATACCCGCCGACGTCGAGCGTGAGCCGCTGGTAGCCGCCGAGCCTCTTCGAGACGATTCGCCCGATGAGGTGCTGGAGGGAGGTGAGGGTGTCTCCCTTGCGCCCGATGAGGAGCCCGTCGACCCCCGCGGTCTCGATATTGATATAGGTCGCGCCGTCGATCTCCTCGGAGAAGAGGCGGTAGTTGACGTCGAGCGATTCCATGATCGCGCGGGCGACCTCGTCGACGACCTCCTCGACGCCGCTCGCCGACTTCTTGCGCGAGACGACGATGCGGGCGTCGCGCGATCCGAATATGCCGAGCACGCCCTTCTGCCCCTGATCGACGATCCTGATGTCGACCTCGTCGATGCGCGCCTTGAGGCTCGCGAGGGCCTTCTCGAGCGCTTTTTCGACGGTCTTGCCCTTCGCTTCGATGCCGTCGGTTCTCGTTTCGTCACTGCGCGTGTCGCGATCCCTGCCGGTCCTTGCCATATGCGCTTCCTGCCTTTCGACGGTTCACTTCTCCGCGCCCGCGAGCGCGCGGCTCTGCTCCTCGGACTCGATCTCCCGCTGCACGATGTACTGTTGCGCCACCGAGAGCACCTGGTTCACGAGCCAGTAGAGAACGAGGCCCGAGGGCATGCTGTAGAAAAAGATCGTGAAGATGATCGGCATCATCCAGTTCATCATCTTCGCCTGCATCGCCGGCGCGCCGTCCCCGGTCGGCGAGCCGCCGAGCTTCGACTGGGCGATCATCGCCGCGCCCATGAGGATGGGGAGGAGGTGGAATTCGTTCCCGAGGATCGGGATGTTCGCCCCCCACCGGAAGAGCGTGTCCGGCATCGAGAGATCGTCGATCCAGCCGACGAACGGCGCGCCGCGCAGCTCGATCGTGTTGCCGAGGGCGTTGTAGAGGGCGATGAAGATCGGCATCTGGAGGAGCAGCGGCAGGCACCCGCCGAGCGGGCTCACGCCCGCCTCCTTGTACGCCTTCATGATCTCCTTGTTGAGCCGGTCGCGGTCGCCCTTCCACTTCTCCTGTATCTCCTTGATCCTCGGCTGCAGGCGCTGCATGTCCTTCATCGACTTGAAGCTCTTGTGCGTGAGCCGGTAGAAGAGAAGCTTCGTCAGGACGGAGATGATGATGATGAGCCCGTAGTTGGGGATCCCCTTCTTCATCCAGACCATGAGCCGGAGAACGCCCACGCTGAGGAAACGAAGGTATCCCATGTCGATCGCCTTCTCGAGTCCGAGCCCGTAGCCGCTGAGGGCCTTCATGTCGAGCGGGCCCGCGTACCACGTGAAGACGTCCTCGACGAGCCGGGGGTCGCCGCGGAACGGATAGGCGATTCCGCAGCCGATGAAGTTCTCGGCCCGGTCGCCGAGCAGCACGAGCGTGCCGCTGCCGCGTTTCCCGGCCTTCGTGATGAGGGCGCTGAAGAAGTATTTCGTCCGCGCCCCCGCCCATACGACGGTCCCCTCGTGCTCGAGACGCGTCGTCTTGCCGAACTTCGCCATGTCGGTCCGGTACTGCTCCTCGCCGACCCTCCCGAGCGCCGCGAACTTGCGGAGGTCCCCCTTGCGATCCGTCTCGGTCGACGGGAGCCCGCACTCCCAGCCGAGCGAGTATGCCTCCGTTCGAGCGAGGACGCCCTCGCGCCGCATCGCGACGCGCACCGAGACGTCGTACGAGCCGCGCGCGAAGGTGTAGCTCCGCTCGACGGCCTCGCCGCCCTCGCCCGCGCGCCTGAAGAGAACGGTCGCGCTGTCGCGCCCCTCGCCGAGAACGATCGTCTCGCCGTCCGCGGCGGGCGCGCCGTCGACCGTGACCTCGAACGCCGCGCCGGACAGCCCCGTCCATTCGCCCTTCTCGAGGAACGACAGCCGCAGGCCTCCCGCGGCGCCCTCGGGCACGAGCTCGACGGGGCTGCCGTCCTTTTTCTCGAACTCGGCGAGCGTCACGCTCTCGACCTCGCCTCCGGCGCTCGACAGCACGATGTTCGCGCGACCGGTCGAGACCGTTATCCGTTTCGCCGTTCTCCCGGCGTCCTGCGCGAGGAAGTCGCCGCTCGCCGAGGGCTCGCCGGCGACCGCCGCGGGAGCCGCGGGGGCC
>JAGUZZ010000353.1:0-6095 GCA_020060525.1 bacterium
CGCCCGGGGGCATCGCGACCGCGGCGCTCGAGCTGTGGAACCGCGGCGGATTTCCCGACTCGTTCCGCGTGTCGTGGGCGGCCCCGCCCGGCTGGCCCGCCGGCTCGGTCGTTCTCAGAGACGCGCTCGGGGATCATTCCTCGCCCTACGACGCGGGAACGATCGCGCCGGGAGATTTCCGCGCGTTCACCGTCGTCGTCTCCGTCCCGGCGGGCGCCGCTCTTCGAACGCCGATCATCATCGACGGCGTCGCGCTGTCGCGCGATCTCGAGGACAGCGCCACGCTCGAGGTCGGCACCGGCTCCTTCGTGACCGGTATCGTGTTCAACGACAGGGATCACGACGGCGCGCACGATCCGGGAGAGGAAGGCTGGATCGGCGTGCAGGTGATCCTCTCCGGGCCGGACGGAACGCTCTCGGCGATCACGGACGGGGCGAGCTCGTTCACCTTCGAGGCCGCCGCGGGTGTGCCGCGGACGCTCGTCGAGCTTCAGCCCGCGGGAATGATATCGCTCTCGCCCGACACCGTGGCGCTCGCCTCCGCGGCGCCGGGGGAGACGCTGCGCGTCGATTTCGCCGACGTCCGGGGTCCCGTGATCTCGCCGTCGAACGATCTCGGATGCGTCGCGGGGGGCTTCGTCGACGCGCCTCATGTCATCGTCGCCGGAACGGCGGGGCAAGCCTCCCTCTCGGCCGCGCTCCCCGCGGGATGGGTCGAGGCCTTCTACCGCGACAACGACGGCGACGGCCGGTGCGGCCCCGGCGACTCGCTCCTCACCGCGGCCGATCTCGCGCTCGATCCGGATATACCGGGACGCGACGTCGTGCGGATCGTTCTGCGCGTTTTCGTGCCTCCGCAGGCCCCCGCAGGGACGGCGGGGACGGTTACCGTGACGCTCCGGCAGACCCTCGCCGCGACCACGATCACGGCGGAGGTTTCGACGGTCGACCGGATCCTCGTGCTCGCGAGCTCGAGCGGGCTCCTCGTGCTCGAGAAGGCGGTCGATCTCGCCGCGGCGCGCCCGGGAGACGTCATGACCTACACGATCGTTTTTCGGAATCCGGGCGTCGAAGCGGTGCGGGAGATCGAGATCATCGATCCCCTTCCGGCGGCGGTCGAGATCGTCCGCGACGCCTTCGGCCCCGGGAACGACATCGAATGGATCCGCGACGGCGTCGCGGTGTACCTGACCGCGGATCCGGGCGATCCCGACGAGGCGATGTACGAATCCGCGGACGAAAGGCTCCGCGTCGTTCTCTCGCGGCGCACGCCGTATCTTCTCGAGAGCGGCGCGAGCGGCGCCGTCACCTATCGCGTACGCGTGAGATAATCGGTCACGCCCCCCTAGACGACCGCGCCGTTCGGCGATATAATTTCAACGGGGATCTCCCGAAGGAGCGCAAACGCCATGAGAGCCGTGCGGACGATGCTGCGGATGACGCCGCTCATCGCTCTCTGCATAACGTGTTCGAGCTGCGGTCGATCGGATCCTTTCGATCCGCCGCCGCTTGCGGCGTACGTGCAACCCTCCACGGGTGGAGAGGATGTCGAACGCGTATGCATCCGGCAGGGGATCGAGGGATACGTGCTGTTTTGGGTCGGAGATTTCATGCCGCCGGCGAGCGGGACGATCAACCCCGCCGCGCGCGAGATCCTCATCCACGAACCGACCCGCCTGGATGACGTTACGCAGGTCGGCTATTCGCCGTTTTATTCGGAAATTCGAACCACGCTCGCCGCGCGCGGGCGATCGAACGACCAGGGGCGCTTCCGCATCGAGCTTCCGCCCGGCACCTACAGCGTCTTCGTGAGGGAAGGGGATCTCTTCTACGCGAATAGCTTTTCGGACGACGGCATATTCCTCGTGACCGTCGAGCGCAACCGCTTGACGTCCATCAGGTTCAATATTACCTACCTCGCGACGTTCTAGGCGCGTAAGTTCCGGGACGCGCGGCCGACGACGTCGATCACCGTTTGGACGACGTAATCGATCTCCGGCTCGGAGAGCTTCGGATAGAGGGGGAGGCTGATCGTCCGCGCGCCGATCGCCTCCGCCGCCGGAAACATCCCCGGACGGCAGCCGAACCGCTCGCGGTAGAAGGTCATGAGGTGGGCGGGGTAGAAATTCACCGAGACGCCGACCCCGCGCTTCTGGAGCTCCTCGAGGACGGCGTCGCGCCGCGCCGCGTCGACGAGAACGGTGAAGAGATGGCAGGCGTTGCGGGCCTCGGGGCGGATCGAGAGCAGCTCGATCCCCTCCGCGCCGCCGAGCCCCTCGGCGTAGCGCCGGTAGATCTCGAGGCGCCTCGCGAGAAAGCCTTCCGCCTTCTTCATCTGCTCGACGAGGATCGCCGCGTGGATATTGTCCATGTTGTACTTCCAGCCGAGAATGGCGACGTCGTAGCGCTCGAAATGGTTCGTGTAGCGCTCCGACGCGTTCTTGTCGAAACCGTGCAGGCGCAGCTTCTTCAGGAGCTCGGCCGCGGGCGTCTCCTTCGCCGAGATCGCTCCTCCCTCGCCCGACGAGATGTTCTTCGTCGCGTAGAAGCTGAAGCAGGCGAAATCGCCGAGGCGCCCGGGTTTCGCGCCGCTCCATTCAGCCTCGAGGGAGTGCGCCGCATCCTCGACGACGGCGAGGTTCCGGCGCCGGGCGATCTCCGAGATCGCCGTCATGTCGGCCATCTGACCGTAGAGGTGAACGGGCAGGATTGCGCGCGTCCGCTCGGTGATCGCGGCCTCGATCGCGCGCGGATCGATGTTGCCCGTCGCGGGGTCGACGTCGGCGAAGACCGGCGTCGCGCCGGCCATCACGACGCTGTTCGGCGTGCCGACGAAGGTGAGCGGGCTCGTGACGACCTCGTCGCCCTCGCGGACGCCCGCGGCGAGGAGCGCCAAATGCATCGCCGCCGTGCAGCTCGTCACGGCGACCGTATGGGGAAGCCCGAGGTAGGAGGCGAGGTTGCGCTCGAACTCGGCGACCTCGTCCCCCGTCGTGAGAAAGAGCGAATCGAAGACCCGCTCGATCCGGGCGAGCTCCTCCGAGCCGAGATTGTGCTTGCAGTACTCGATCTTTTTCTTCACGCCGCCCCGTCTAGCGCACGTACACGATCTTGCGCGTCTGCGTCATCTTTCCCGCCTTGATGCGGCAGAAGTATATGCCCGACGCGACGCCGCGGCCCGCCCCGTCCTTGCCGTCCCAAACGGCGTGATACCGCCCGGGCCCGCGCTCCGAGCGATCGAGCACGCGGACCACCCGTCCCGCCGGATCGAAGATGCGCAGATCGACCGGGGAGCGCTCTCCGAGCGTATACGTTATCGTCGTCGTGCCGTTGAACGGGTTCGGGAAGTTCTGCTCGAGCGCCGTGATCCAGCGCGGCGCCGAGGGGCCGTCCCCTCCGCCGCCGACGTCCGTGTAGTCGCGGATCGCGAACAGCGAATCGCTTTCGTCGAAGCCCGTGAGGAGCCCCGGATCGTAGGCGACGACCTTGACGAGACACGAGTCGGAGAGGATCGCCGGAACGACCCACACGAGCCCCGAGTCGGGGTGCCGTCCCGAGGCGACCGCTTCGTAGGAAACTCCCGCGTCGCTCGAGAAGTAGACGCTCACAGAGTCGACCCGGCGGTTGTCGGCCGCCTCCCAGTCGACGCGGATCGTGTCGCCAGCCTCGAGCACCTCGCCGCCGTTCGGGTAGAGGACCGTGACGGTGGGCGCGAGGAGGTCCTCCTCCTCGACGCACGCGGACGCCTCCGCGGCGTACCCGCCGCCGTAGCCCTCGGCGCTCACGCCCGAAACGCGATAGTACCGGCACCCCGACACCGGTCCGTGATCGAAGACCGCGTCCGGCCCCGGGACGCTTCCTATGAAGGTGGCGAGCGAGGGCGCGAACCCCGCCGTCTCGCTTCCGTAGACGGCGTACCAGTCCGCGCTCGAGCCGAAATCGTCCCAGACGAGTCTGATCGCGTCGCCGCCGAGCGGGGACGCGACGAGGCCGCGCACGTACACGGGCGCGGCCATGACCGCCCCCGCGCCGCCGTACGCGCCCATGTCGGAACGCGATCCGTCCGGATCGACGACGGCGGGATCGCCGGCGTCGATGGCCCCCGAGTGCACGAGGAGACGATAGTCGACGGCGGCGGTGTCCGCGTAGAGCGGATCGAAGCTCGCGTTGGTCGAATCGGGAACGAGCGTCGCCACGTTCGCCGGCGTGTTGCCGAAGCAGTCGTTGTAGCGGAAGATGATGTTCGCCGTCGAGTTCACTTGAAAGCCGTTCAGCGTTCCGTTCGTGATGCAGTTGTTCACGACGGTCATGGAAGGCATCGTGCCGAGGAATACGTTGCCCCCCGCGTAGTTCGCGCCGTTGCGGTCGAACGTGTTGTTGGCGAGCCCGCCGAAGGAGCTGTCCGCGAACACGCCGCCGCCGATGATCGAGGAGCGGTTGAGGACGAAAACGGAGTTCGATACGTCGAGGGCGCCGGCGCGGTGATAGATGCCGCCGCCCGAAGAGACGGAGGTATTCCCGCGTATGACGGCGTTCGAGATGGAGAGGGCCCCCCGCTCCGCATACACGCCTCCCCCCGCGTCGTTGCAGTCGTTGCGGGCGATCGAACCGCCCGAAATGGCGCACGGGCTCAGATAGCAGTACACGCCGCCGCCCTTTCGGTATCCGTCGTTGCCGGCGATGGTGTTGTCCTCGAGCGTCGCCGTCGCGCGGTACGCGTGGACGCCGCCGCCGTGCTTCGTGCCGTTGAACTCGGCGTTCGGGCTGCAGCCCGTTATCGTGTTGTCGCGGATGACCGCGTTCGTCTCGTAGAGATAGATCCCGCCGCCGCTCTGGGCGCGGCAGGAGGCGATGACGTTCCCCTCGACGAGGGGCGTACCGCCGTAGCAGGCGATCGCGCCGCCGGCGCTGAAGTCGAGCACGTTCGCGACGCCGCACGAATCGATCGCGTTGCCGCGGATCACCGGGGAGGAGAGGTAGCTGAAGACCCCGCCGCCGTAAACGCCGTTCGAGGGGAGCAGGGTATAGGTCCCCGTGCCGCCCCTCAGCTGGAACCCCTCGACGCCGTGCACGCCGGACGAAACGTTCAAGAACGACACGAGGCTCCCCGCGGCCCGTATCCGTGTCGGGTACGTCTCCGGATCGCGCACGGTGAAGTCGGGGCTCCAGCCGCCGAGGAGGAACACGGCCTTGTTCACCGTGAGCGCCTGCGTGTAACTCTCCGCCGCGACGAGGATCGAGTCTCCCGGCGCGGCGGCGTTGATCGCGTCCTGTATCCTGCGGGCCGCCCAAGCGGGGATGCTGTACGGGTAGATGTTCGCGCCCGTCTTCATCACGTACCGGTACGGCTTGCCCTTGATCTGGAAGTTCTCGTCGCTCGTGTCGAATCCGCCGACCTCCCCGCCGAAGTAGGCGACGACCTTGATCCGCGCCGTGGTCACCGGGAGCTCGGGCACGACCCAGTCGTACGAGCTCGCGCCGACGAGCCCGTGCGCGACCGTGTAATCGTAATTGACCCCGCCGTCGATGCTGAGATACACGCTGATCGAATCGGGGGTCTCGCGCTGCGTCGTCCAGGTGATGAGGCGGTTCTCGCCGACGTTCCAGACCTCGCCGCCCGCCGGCGCGTTCACGCGGACGAACACGATGCTCGGTATGTAGCTGATCTGGTACGAGGAGTAGCCGATGTTGCAGACGCCGTATTTGATGTGGAAGAAGCCGTCTTCGCCCCAGCCCGGCCCCCAGCTGTTCTTGACGATCCAGGCCCCCGCGCCGCCGCACGCGTTGTCGTCCCAGCCGACGATGAGGACGGCGTGGTTCGGCGGATTGCCCGTCGTCGATTCGTAGCAGCCCCCCGTGTAATCGTAAAAGTTGTCGATCACGGTCATCGCCGTGTAGACGGGCCCCGTGGCGAGCGCCGTCTTTATCGCGCTCACCATATTCGCGACCGGCGTGTACGAGGAGATGCGTGCCACGACCTGGCAGGAGCTCTGCCGGCAGGTGCGATCGTCACGCGCTTCGTAGGGAACGCAGGCCTCGAGGACGGCGCCGGGATTCAGGAGGACTTCGTACGCGGCTCCGGCCCAGCCTCCGTC
>JAGUZZ010000217.1:0-3909 GCA_020060525.1 bacterium
CCCGCGGCGGCGGCCCTCCTTCCGCCTCCGCAGGCCGCGAGGGACGAATCGGCCGCGGGCGGGCTTCTCCCGCTCGTTCTCGTCTCCGTCGCCTCGGCGCTCGCCGCCGGCGTTCTCCTCATCCGATTCCGGAAACGTCCGGCGCCCCCGATCCATCCCCTCGAGGGATCGATCGGTCTCGTCCCGGCGCTCGACGTCGTCGCCCTCCTCAGCGCCAACCGGCGCACGGGGCTGCTCGTCTTCGACGGAGACGGCGCCTCGGGCGAGATCCACTTCGACGCGGGAGCGGTCGTACATGCGGTCTGCGGTGCTCTCTCGGGGAAACAGGCCTTTCACCGGCTCGTCGGGGCGCGCTCCGGGCGCTTCGTCTTCCATAACCGCCCGTCGTTCGCGCGCCGGACGATCGCCGAGCCGCTCAGCACGCTGCTTCTCTCTTCGATGAAACCGGACGCAGACGGCGGACCTTCGGCCGGCGCGCGTCCGGGCGCCCGCGAGACCGCCGCCGCGCGGCGCTGATCACCGATTACTGCGGAAGATACGATTCGACGAACGGACACGCCCCGGCCGCGTCGCTCGATACGGCCCCGCTGTGGTACGCGACGTCCCAGCGGAGCGCCGGAAAGATCTCCTCGCCGCGGTCGCGGCACGAACGGGCGAAGCGGGCGCGGAGATTTTCCATCTCGGCGGCGACGCGGGCCCGCGGCACGCCGCAGGTGAACACGCTGAACGAAAGGGGCGATTCGCCCTGGGCGACGATCGCCTCCTCCCCCGCGAAGATGTCGTCGAGGGCGTCGGCGAGCATTCGGGCGAACGCGCGGCCGTTCTCCCGCGCGAGCGCCGCCCGGATCGATACGAGATTGAACTCGGCGCTCGAGAGGCGGGCGCGCTCGAGCATGAGATGGAACGGCTGGACGAGATCAAGATCGCGGTCGAAACGGGGCTCTGCGGGAACGGCGAGACGGATCGTCTCTCGCCCCGGAAACGCGATCTCGCCGCCGAGCGAGCGCGCGATGCGCTCGAGCACGAGCTTCGTATCGCCGGCCCGGGAGGCGATGTACTCCTCGAGGGAGGAGACGGACACGGCGCTTCGCGTGCGCGACGAGAGAACGATCGAAATCTCGGGGTCGCGGCCGGCGAACTCGGGCGTATCCTCCCGGACGGCGACGACGCAATCGACGTGCGGAGCGCACTCGAGACGTCCCGCCATCGCGGCGACCGTGCTCCGTATGAACTCCTCGAGCCGGGCGCGGGAGACGATCGCCGCCGATTTCGGCGCGCGCAGGCGGAAACCGGAAATGATCGCCGATCGCTCCGCCTCCGCGAGGACGGCTTCCGCCCCGAGATCGAGGCGCATGAGTGCGCGGCATCCGCTCGACTCTCCCGACTCGGCCATGAAGGCCTTCTGGAGCTCGTCGAGCGAGTTCACGAGCCGCTCGATGTTCCGACAGCCGATGTCGAGAAAACGCTCCCGCTCCGCGCCATCGAGCGGCGCTTCGCCGCTGCAGAGGATCGACACGGCGTTCCGCACGGAGGTGAGCGGCGTGCGCATCCGGTGCGACAGGTACGAGGCGAACTGCGACTGGAGCTCGTCGAGCCTTCGCCGCTCGGAAAAATCGTGCAGCAGGACGATCCGCAGGCGCCGCGGCGAGCCGCCGATCTCGCGCACCTCGACGCCGACCGGATTCCTGGCGGAGCCCCCGGGACCGGACGCCTCGACGAACGCGATGCCTCCGTGGCGGCCTTCCATGATCCGGGACGCGATCCCGACGCGTTCGAGCGCCTCGACGGCGCCGGCGGCTCCGTCGATCCCGAGCGCCCGCCGAGCCCGCGCGTTCACGCACAGCGGAACGCACTCTTCGTCGACGACGAGCGCGCCTTGATCGACGTGCTCGAGCGCCGCGGCGAGATGCTCGACGCCGGCGCTCGGAGACCCGCCGAGACGCGCCTTCGCGCAGAGCCAATCGAGATCGTAATCACGCGGCGGTTTCGCGAGGACGAGGTCGGCGCCGCTCCGGAGCGCCTCGCCGATCGCGGCGTTCTCGCGGGACGCGGTGATGAGAACGACGAGCCCCGCGAACCCGCCCCGCCGCGCGCGGGATATGATTTCGGCCCCGCCCATGCGGGGCATCATGAGATCCGAAAAAAGAACGGCCGGCGCCTCTCGAGCGAGCTCGGCGAGCAGCCGCTCCGGATCGTCGAACGAGCGAGCCGAAAACCCGCGCCGCTCGAGACGCCGCGCGAGGAGATCCGCCATGAGAGCGACGTCGTCTATGATGAACGCGCTCGCCGTTTCCGGCGAGGGATGCTCGACCTCGTGCTGCGTCGTCCCGGCAGCGGCTTCGTCCTTCATCGACATTCCTTTCTGATGCGGTGACACTGCTGTCCGTCCGACGATTCCGAACGCAAGGCGCGTGCCTCGCCGGGAGGGGAACGACGGCGACCGACGCATGCGAACCGGTCATCATGAGGAACGATGAAGAAGCGGGCGGCGTTGCACTCTGCAATCAGGGAGTCAGCGGCTCGCGAGGGGCGGACGCGGCGCGGGGGGGAAACCGGTACGAGAGGGCCGCGGAGGCCATCCGTTCGTACGCGGCGACGCCGCCGTTTCCGCTTTCCGCCGCCGCGGAGAGGGCGAGCGCGATCGTCTCCGACAGATCGACGGAGAGCGCGAGACACAGCGTCCTGCGCGACGCGCCGCCGTGATACCCCGTCCAGACCGCGCACGCGGCGGCCGAGCCGACGCGCGGAATATCGACGGAGAGCAAGCCGGCGAGGGACGCGTTGCGGTCGTGCACGAACTCTCCTTCGGCGGGCCGCTCCCCGGCGAGGGTATAGTACGCGGACGTCCGCGCCGAGAAGACGGAGATCCGTCCCCGCGCCTCCACACCCAGCGATCCGTCGAGCGAGGCGAGGGAGAACGGCGCGAGCGCCCGGGCGCCGGTCGGCGCCCGGCACGAAGCGCCGAGATAGAGACCGGACGTCTCGAGGCTGTCGCCCATGAGCCGGACGAAAGCCGACACGAAACAATCGCCGACGCCGTGCGCGATCTCTCCGGCCGAACGGACGGCGGGATACTGCGCCGCGAGCGCGATCCTCGCCCTCGGTCCCTTCCGGAAGTGCGCTTCGGCGCCGAGGAGCGAGGCGTCGCCGTCCGCGAGACGTATCCCGGCCATGCTCACCGACACGACGGTCCGCGCCGTGTCGACGGGAGGAAAAAGCGTTCGGGGATCGCTGAACAGACCCGCCGCGTTCGGAGCGCCGGACGCGGCGGCAAGCAGGATGAAAACGGCGCTAAGCTGGTGGAGCGTTCCGGTGCGCACTTCCCGGCCCTTCTATGCCGTTCCCTCCAGCAGCTTGATCTTTCCCTGGTTCACGAAATGCACGACGATCGTCTTGCGGTTGCCCGGAAGCGTTTCTTTGGCGATGACCTTGCCGTAATCGTTCCACGATCGATGATAGATGACCTCGCCGACCTCGTACCGGCCCGCCTCGCTGTACTCGCGTGCGTTCTCCGTATACAGATCCTCGATGGCGATATCCGCGCGGGACTCCGCGCCCGCGTCGCCGTTCCCCTCGTCGCCGCCTTCGATCTCGTCCTGATTGAGCATGTGCGGGAGGTAGCCGTTGCAGCCCGGACACTTGAGCCAGATGACCTCCTGGTTGTCCGCCTCCTCCACGACCGGCATGTCGAACGTTTTCTTGCAGACCGAACAGTACTGAGCGACGGTCCTCGCGCTCTCTTTTCGGCTTTTCAATTTGCGCTGCGTCACGAAAGATCCCCCTCGACCTTGACCCTCACGGATTCCGTATGGCTATTGCGATACGATGCGGCAGCAGTCGTCCGCTTCCTTCGCCGAAAGAAACCGCATCCCGCATACCGGACAGACGTGCTTGCCGTCGAGCCTGCCC
>JAGUZZ010000100.1:0-3594 GCA_020060525.1 bacterium
CGGCGCGCCTTCCGCCCGCCCCGCGGAGCCGTTCCCGCCGCCCGCGATGAGGGCCGCGCCGATCGCCGAGAGGTGGACGCACTCGGGCGGCACGAAGAAATCCTTCTCCTCGAGCTCGAAGATACGACGCAGGGTGATGTCGACCCCCTTGTTGAGGGCGACGCCTCCGATGAAGGCGGTCCTGCCGTGGACCGACTTGCCCTTCGCGATGTTGCTTTTGAAGTTGCGCGCCACCGACTCGCAGAGCCCTTTGAGGACCTCGTCGGGCTTGTATCCTTTCTGCTGGGCGTGGATCATGTCGGATTTCGCGAACACGCTGCAGCGCCCCGCGATCTTCGGCGTGCGCTCGGCTGCGAGCACGACGTCGCCGACCTCCTCGATCGCGAAGCGGAGGCGGGTCGCCTGCTGATCCATGAACGATCCCGTGCCCGCCGCGCAGTCGCCGTTCGTCTGGTAATCGACGATGCCGATCGCGCCCCGTTCGTTCGAAATGTGTATGAACTTCGAGTTTTCTCCGCCCATCTCGAAGATGTTCCTGACGTCGGGGTACAGCGTGCCGACGCCGACGGCGGCGGCCTTGAACTCGTTCGCGGCCGGGATATCGAGCGACTCGCCGACGAGCTTGGCGGCCGATCCCGTGACGACCGCGCCGGCGACGTCGTCGGCGTCGACGCGCTCGAGAAGCTCCACGAGAAGCTTCGCGGCCGCCTCGAGAGGCCGTCCCTGTATGCGGCGATAGCTCGAGAGCGCGATCGAGAGGGAGGGATCCCCGGGGTGCTTTACGACCGAAGCCGCGAGCTCCGGCTTCCGCGCGGCGAGCGCTTCGACGCCCTCCCGCGGTCCCACGAGGGCGAGCTTCGCGCTCACCGTTCCGACGTCGAGTCCGAGATAGTATTTCATGAGGCGAGAATCTACGCAAACGCGGGCGGGCCGCAATCATTTCGCGGGATTCGGTCGAAAATCGGGGGCGAACCGCCGCTTCCGGGCGTCGAATGGACCGGAGAAACCGCCGCTCCCGGAGCGGCGCCCCCGCGCGGGAGGCGCGCCGCTACCACTTGAGCAGCTTTCGCAGCTCGCGGGCCTGCGCCCGGCTCAGCGGAATCTCCGGGCCGCCCTTGCCGCCCATCCGCAGACGCCAGCTCCCGTTGAACCACGGCGTGATCTCGTAGATGCGGCCGACGTTCGCGAGGTACGACTTGTGTACGCGCATGAACTCCCTCGAGGCGAGCTCGCGCTCGAGCTCCTCGAGCGAGCGGAAGCTCGAGATCCCCTCCGCCTCGCGGGCGACGAGACGCACGCTTCCCGATTCGATCGTGGCGTACAGCAGATCGCCGGCGTCGACCATGACGAGCGACTCCCCCTGCCGCACGGCGAGGCGCTTCGGGCCCGCCCCGACCGCGCCGAGAAGCGCGGCGAGATCCGGGCCGTTCTCGGCGCCGCGGCGTATGCGCCGCGCGCGCTCGATCGCCTGCGCGAGACGGCGCTCCTCGACGGGTTTGAGCACGTAGTCCGCCGCGTGCACGTCGAAGGCCCTGATCGCGTACTCGTCGTACGCGGTGACGAAGACGATCGCGGGGACCGCCTCCATGCCGGCGATCTTCGCCACCACCTGAAACCCGTCGAGGCCCGGCATCTGGATATCGAGGAGCACGGCGTCGGGCAAGAGCTTGCGGATGAGCTTCACCGCGTCGGGCCCGTCCCCCGCCTCCCCCACGATCTCGACGCCCTCGAGCTTCGCGAGCATGCGGCGGATATCCCTCCGGGCGTGCGCCTCGTCGTCGACGACGAGAACGCGGAGCTTTTCGCTCTTCGTCATGCGAACACCTCCGCCGGCGGGGACGTATCCGCCGCCGCGGAACCGACTCCGCGGCCGGGCGCGCTCATGAGCCCCCGGCGCCCCGATCGACCGGCATGTCGATGATAATCGACGTTCCTTCTCCGCGCGTCGACGAAATTTCGAGGGAGGCGCGCTCGCCGTACGCGGCCTTGAGCCGCTCTCGCACGTTGCGAAGCCCGATCCCCTCTCGCGCGGTCTCCTTGAAACCGAGCCCGTTGTCCCTCACCGCGATCCGCAGACGAGCGCCCTCGCGCGACGCCTCGACGCGGACGATCCCGCTCCCCACCTTCGGGGAGAGACCGTGCCGCACCGCGTTCTCGACGAGCGGCTGGAGCATCATGGAGGGCACCGGCGCGTCGAGCGAGCGCGGATCGAGATCCTTTTCGACGCGCAGCTTCTCCGCGCCGAACCTCGCCACTTCGAGGCTCAGGTAATCGTCGACGAACTCGATCTCGCGCGAGAGCGGCACGAAATCCTCGGATCCGCGCAGCAGCCTGCGGAGGATCCCCGAGAGCTTGACGAGGATCCAGCGCGCCTTCTCGGGCTCGCTCCAGATGAGCGAGGTCGCCGCGTTCATCGTGTTGAAGAGAAAGTGCGGATTGATCTGGCTGCGCAGCGCGTCGAACCGCGCCTGCATGGCGGCGGCCCGTTGCTCCTCGAGAAGCGCTTCGACCCGCGTGTTGTTCCAAATTTTGAGCGGTATGCCGACGCAGGCGATCGTCGTGAACCAGATGCAGATCGTCACCCAGAAATGATCGGGAAAGAACGCGAAGAGCACGGCCGGGTACCGCCGGCTCACGACGTACCGCAGGGCCTCGAGCCCCACGAGCGCGATCGTGATCCACGCGCGCGAGTCGACCCGCCTTCCGCGCGTGAAATTGCGCCACGAGCGGGCGAGATTGTTCAGGATGAGGGGGGAGAAATCCCAGAACTCCTCCCGCCGCTGGGCGCGCGACCGGATGAGCCCGCCGAGAAACCCGCAGAGCACGGTGAACGGAAGCGCGAGCCACTCCCCCCGCAGAACCGGCGGCATGCTCACGAAGAAACCGACCGACATGCCCGGAACCGCCCCGCCGAGAAGCCCCGCGATAAAGGTTCCCGAGAGGCTCAGATCCATCCCCTCGTACCCGACGAGCACGCGCACCGCCGTCCCCGCCGTGAGGAGGGCGCCGAAGACGGCGGCGAACTGCCAGTTTTGCCTGGTGTCGCGCTTGTCGAGAAAGACGAGGCGCTTGAAGAAGCTCGACGTGATGAGCATGCTCGCCATGGCGGCCATGACGCCGAGCTTGAGAAGCAGGACGAAAAGGATGAACTGGTCTCCCGAAAGCGTGATGCGGGTCATCGCGGCGCCCCCGGCGGCAGCGGACCGAAAATAGGAAGGCATACCCTCGATGCTCCGAAGGAGCTCGAAAGTATGCCCCTGAGAGAGTTAGATTCTCGGGTCCATTGTCCCATAGAGCGATTCCGGCGTCAAGCGCCATTTACGGCGGGAATTCCCCTCACCGCCGGGCCTGTCTGTAGAGGGCGCGAACCGCCTGAAGATCCTCCGTGTATATCCCGGCCTTGAAATCGGGGAACGACCACTCGAAAGGCTTGAAACGCCCCTCGTGAAACATGAGCACGGGGTCGGCGTACACGCCCCCGCCGACGTATATCTTCTGCGGCCCTTCCTTGAACGACGCGAGCACCACCTTGAAGAAGTCCATGTAGCCGGCGTCGACGTTCACCCGGCGGTTCCCGTCCACCGCGAGGCGCGC
>JAGUZZ010000193.1:0-3714 GCA_020060525.1 bacterium
CGTCGCGCCCGAGGCGCTCCCGCCGCGGACGGCGAGGGCGGCGAGGAGGAAGAGCGGCAGGAAAAACTGCGCTTCGGGCCGCGTGAGATACGAGAGGCCGAGCAGCGCTCCCGCGGCCGCGAACCGCGAGGTCCCGCCGCCGTCGAGCCCCTTGACGAAAACGACGAGAGCGAACAGCAGGAGGAGAGAGAAGAGCGGCTCCGTCGCGGCGGTCGTCGAAAAGGCGATGAGGTTCGGATGCACGGCGACGAGGATTCCGGCGAGCAGCGCCGCGCGCGAGCCGGCGAAACGGCGCGCGAGCATCGTCGCAGGCACGACCGCGGCCGCGCCGGAGACGATCGAGAGAAGCCTGAGCCCCTTTTCGGCGTCTCCCGCGGCGAGTCCGAACGGAATCCCCGCGAAGGGATAGAAGAACGACCAGTAATCCGACACGCCGTCGAGAAACCGGCCGTGGACGAACCGATACAGCGATTCGGCGTAGTGGATCTCGTCTCCCTGGAGCACGAGACGAGATCCGAGGAACAGGAGACGGAACAGGAGGGCGCACCCGACGACGACGGCCGTCGTCACGATCTCCGCGCGGCCGGGGCCGGAACGGTCCGGGCCGGCGTCGTTCATCGCGCCGCGAGCGTTCAGCCCCCGAGCTCCTTGATGAGGTTCGAGATCCGGACGATGTGCCGGTATTCCTCCTCGATGAGCCGGTCGATCTCGCTCTTGCCGAGCCGCTCGTCCGTCATCGATTTCATCGTCTGGAAGAAGAGCACCGTGTCCTTCTCGAAAACGAGCGCCGCCCTGAGGGCTTCCTCGGCGCTCCCCACCTTCGCCGCGACCGCCTCCGCCTCGCGCACGTTCGTGAAGAGGCGGGATTTCACGAGGGCGTCGAGGTAGAGATACTCCTCGCTGTCCGGATCCGCCACCGTGGGCAGGGTCGCGCGCGGCGGGAGCTTGTCGCGCAGGCTCTTGAAGATCCCGTAGTGGATCCCTTCCTGCTGCATGAGATCGGCGAAGACGGACTTGATCTTCGCGTCCTTCGAGAGCTCGGCCGCTTTGCGGTAGTACGCCTCTCCGTTGCGCTCGATGTCCATCCCCATTTCGAACACTTCGTCGGCGCTGAAATTGATCGGCATCCTCTCGTCACCTCTCAATCGAGCTTCTCGAACTCGCTCTTCGGCGCGCCGCAGTCCGGGCATACCCAGTCGTCCGGAAGCTCTTCCCACGGCGTTCCCGGCTTGATGCCGTTCTCGCGGTCGCCCTTGGCCGGGTCGTAGATATAGTTGCAGATCGTGCACTGCCACTTCGCCATCGTCGGCTCCTTTCGGTTGCGGTTTCCCGCCGCGTCAGCGGCGCGGATCGTACGGAATGAACTTGTCGGGACCGGCCCCGCATACGGGGCATTTATCGGGGGGTGTCTCCCCCGTGTGAATATACCCGCAGAGCGTGCATTTCCATTTCTTTTTCATGCGACCCTCCCGGTAAGGTGGCGCGCCGCCCGGCCGGCGCCGGCCCGGCCGCCCGAGCCCGGCGTCAATCCTCGAGGAACTGCGTCGAATCCATGTCGAACCAGTAGAACCCGCCGGCGAGCGTGTTCCGCTCGGCGGTGAGAAGCTCGTAATGGCCGTGCTCCTCGCCCGAGAGCTTCACGAAGAGGTCCCGGAGCTCCGGCATCGAAACGGTCTCGGCCTGTTTCGCGTAGAACTCCTCCGCGGCGGCCTCCGCTTTGATGGCGAGATCGAGCGCCGCCATGGCGCCGGTCTGCTTGCTCAGCTTGACGTCCTTTATCTCCGTTTCCTTGAGCATCTTCGGATCGGCGGCGAACCGCTTGCCGAAGAGCTTTTCGTACCACGATTCGAGCTTTTTGCGATGGCCTTCCTCGTCTCCGGAGAGCCTCTTGAAGCGGTCCTTTCCCTCCGGATTCCGGATCTCGCCCGCGATGCGGCGGTAGAAATCGCGCGCGCCGATCTCCCGGCATATCGCGCCCGCGAGCACCTCCGTATAGCCGGCTTCCTGCTCTCTCGTCATTCGAGCTCCTTTCGCTCAGGCGAAGACGCCCGTTACGATTGCTGCGCCGAATCCTTCGTGGCGTGGTAGTGGGCGTACGTCATCGGCTCGCCGTCCCTCAGGATGCCGCCGCCGACGACCTCGCCGACGAAGATGCTGTGCGTTCCCGCGTCGACCGTCTTGTCCGGGAGCAGCTTGCATTCGACGTAGCCGAGCGACTCCTCGAGAAGGGGGCATCCGGTTCTCCCGGCCCGCACGGCGATCCCGCCGAGCTTGTCGAAATCGCGGCCCGAGCGGTAGCCGAAACGGCGCACGAGACGATGGTCCCCGACGCCGAGGATGGAGGCGGCGAACACCTCGCTCGAGGCGATGAACTCGTGCGTCAGGTTTCGGTGGTTTATGCCGATCGCGAAGCGCGGGGGATCGCTCGTGATCTGAAAGAGCGTGTTGCAGACCTGCCCGTTCGCGCGCCCGTCCCGTATCGAGGTGACGACGTAGAGACCGTAGCTCACCTTCCAGCACGCCTTGATGACGGCGTCCGTCTCCTCCTTCGGAAAGAGGAACTCGTGCTCCGTGATGAACGCGTCGCGGGCGGCGTGGCACTTCGGGCAGGATTCGGGCGGAAAAAGGCCGATCGCGACGTAGCCGCACGACGAGCACTTCCAGCTCTGCGCGATCACACGCTCTCCTCTCTATCGATCTATCTGCAGAATTTGCATGTGCCGCCGAGAACGACGCTGGAGCTCGTGACCTCGTGTCCGTCGATGTCGCCGTGCGGCACGGCGAAATCGGTCCGCCCCTCGGTGAAGATGTCGTGGATCATGCCGCACTTCCGGCACAGGAAGTGGAGATGCGGAGACGTGTTGGGCTCGTAATTCAGGAAATCGTCGTTGATGTGAAGCGACTGGACCTCTCCGATCTTCTCGAGCGTCCCGAGCGTGTTGTAGACCGTCGAGAAGGAAAGGGTCGGATACTTGCGCCGGAGCTCCTTGTGGATCTTGAGCGCCGACGGATGCTCCTTGTTCCCCAGCATATACCTGATGACGGTGAGCCGCTGCGGCGTGAGCTTGAACCCCTCGCTGCGGAGCTTCTGGATCGTATCCTCGAACGAGAACATTCCGCGATCCTTTCCTTTATTTGCAACTCCCCTAAAATACAAGGAATTGCCTCATAAATCAAGAATGATTCCTCGTTAAAGTATAGCACGATCCGAGGAATCGAGGCAGCCATTTTCTTCGAGCCCGCAGCAGAGGACCTAACCGCTTCTCGCGATTGACGTTCTCTTGCCGCAAGAAAGATACAAAGCGCAGGTTGTTTTTAAAAGACATTTTTTGCAAACGGGAACCTTTTTGCACGCGCGCTTCCCGTGCTCCACGATGAGGGCGTGATACTCGCGGTACAACCCGGCGCGGCGGGGCAGATTCCCCGCGAAGGCGGCCTGCGCCTCGTCGTAATCCGCGCTCTCGGGCACGAGGCCGAGCCTCCCGAACATCCTGCGCGTATAGGCGTCGATGACGAATACGGGGATATTCCACGCGTAGAGCAGGATCGAATCCGCCGTCTCGGGGCCGACGCCGTGAAGGGCGAGAAGCGCCGCGCGGGATCGCGTTCCCCCCTCGAGGAAAAAAGCGGCGAGGATCTTGAGCCGTTTCGCCTTCTGGTTGTAGTAGCCGGCGGGCCGGATCGCCTCGGCGAGGGCGCCTTCGCCCATGTTGC
>JAGUZZ010000175.1:0-4072 GCA_020060525.1 bacterium
CGTCCCGGCATCACGGGACGATGGCGCGTCGCGCGGAGCGGCTCGGCGGGCGAAGCGCTCGAGGAGGAGGCGCTCGCGCTCGGCGCGTGGTCTCCGGAGCGCGATCTCATGATCCTGCTCGCGTCGATCGGCTGCATATGGTCGGGAACGTATCCGGCGTGGTTTCACCGCAGGGGGGATGTATCGTGACACGATTACTATTCGCCGCAGCGGCCGTTCTGCTCGCGATTCCGGCGTCGGCGTCCGGCGCGAGCGGCGACTGGAACGTCTGGTGCAACGCGAGCGCCGTGAACCGCGTGTACGCCGCCGGCGATTCGCTCTGGTGCGCGACGAGGGGCGGCATCCTGGTCATGAACCTCGCCGATTCCTCCTTCGCGAGCCACCTCGACGGTCTCGGATTCCGCTCGACCGACGTCACCGGGATCACGATCGATAGCCGCGGGAGCGTGTGGGCCTCGTTCATGACGACGGGGGTGGCGCGGATCGACCGCTTCGCCCCGGACGCGATCGTGAAGCTCTACGGTTCCGCGATCGAGGGGCTGCTGAGCGACAGCGTCACGTGCGTCGCCGCGGCGGGCGACGAGGTCTACTACGGCTCGAGCGCCGGCGTAGCCAAGTTTTTCGACAACGCGCACTCCTACGAGACGGTTCTCACCGACAGCCTCGAGGGCGTGCGGGTGAACGATCTTCTCGTCCGCGGCGACACGCTCTACGTCGCCTGCGACCGCGGCGTCGCGCGGTTCAACCGCGCGACCTTCGCCTACGTCCTGTATCCGGTCGGCAAGGCGGTCTCGCTGTGCGTCCACGAGGGGGCGGTTCACGCCGCGACGGCGGGCGGCGTGCGGCGCTTCGACGGAACGTCGTGGACGTCGCTCGGTCTTCCGGGAGGGTTCGTGCCGCTCGCCGCGGCCGCGGGCTCGGGGGCTCTCTACGCCGTCACCGAGGGCCGCGCCTTCGTCCGCGCGGGATCGTCGTGGACGGAGATCACGGCGAACATGAAGACGATGCTGAGCCAGAGATACAAGATATTCTCGAACTACAACGTGCCCCGGACGATCGCGGTCGACGCCCGCGGCACCCTCTGGCTCGGCGGCTTCGAGCCGCAGCTCGACCGCGGCGCGTACGTGTCCTTCTACAACGGCGCTTCCTGGATCAACAAGGCCCCCGTGGAGCTCACGCAGAACGGCGTCATCGCCCTCTCTCTCGCGCCGAACGGGGAGATCTGGACGAGCACGAAGCACTTCGGCGTCGGTCTGCTCCGCGGCGACGGCTCGTGGGCCCAGTACACGAAGCTGCGGACGACGGGGGATCCCGCGGGCTTTTCCTATTTCTCCTTCATGTTCGCGTTCCTTCTCGATTCCCAAGGATCCCTGTGGGCCAACGTGCAGGGGAACGATCTCGACCGCGTCGTCGTGAACGATCCGGCGACCCCCGCGGACGACGTCTGGTCGCATTACGCCCTCAACGCGGGAACGATCACGTCGAACCGATACGTGAGGATCAAGGAGGATCCCGCCGGCAACCGGTGGTTCCTCTCCGACGACGTCGTCGCCGGCATGTCGGGCGTCGACATCCTGAGCGCGGACGGAACGAGCTGGCTCGCCGTCGACCCATCGATCGAGCCGCGCATGGCGGGAGGGAGCGTGTTCGACGTCGCCTTCGGGCCGAACGGCACGGTGTACCTCGCGCTCCGGAACTACGGTCTCCAGATGTGGGTGACGGGGGGATACGACTGGGCGAGCATGAGCTCCCTCGCCGGCGACGCGTGGGCGACGCTCATCGATCCCGACGATCTCGCGAGCAAGACGGTCTACTGCTGCGAGCGCGGGGCCGACGGCACGGCGTGGCTCGGCACGGCGAGCGGGCTCGTGCGCTACCGCGCGGGGGTCGTCGACAGCTTCACGATCAAGACCGAGCCGGGTCAGCGCGGTCTCGTCGGCGCGCAGGTCTACGATCTCGAATTCGACAAACGGGGCGGCCTCTGGGTCGCGACCGATCAGGGGCTCAACCGGATCGATCCCGACGGCGCCATCGCGGCCTTCACGACCTACGACGCGTGGCAGGGAAACCTCTACCCGAGCTCCGTCATCTCGCCGCTCCCGTCCCCGGTCTGTCAGGCCCTCGCGTACGACGCGGCGGCCGATCTCCTCTGGATCGGCACGGCCGGCGGGCTCGCGCGGCTCGACGTGTCGCCGCCCGAGCAAACGGTCGTTCCGCTCTCGCGCATGATCCTCTATCCGAATCCGGTGCACCTCTCGCGGGGCGACGCCGCGCTGCGCGTCGGCCGGATCTCCTCTCCGGTCTCGATCCGCGTGTTCACTCTCGAAGGTGAGCTCGTGCACGAGATCGACGGCGTGGCCGAGGGCGGCGTGGCGTGGGATCTTCTCACCTTGAACGGATTCAAGGCGACCTCGGGCGTCTACGTCGTCCGCGTGAGCTCGCGGAGCCCCGACGGCAAGCGCGAGACGTCCGTCGAGACGAGAAAGATAGCAGTGATCCGATGAACGAGTGCGCCGAAAAACGGATCGTCGTCGTCGGGGCCGGCGAGGCCGGCCGGATGGTCGCCGCGGAGATCGCGGCCCATCCCGAGCTCGCCTCGCGCGTCGTCGGATTCCTCGACGACGCGCCGAACCTCGCGGGCTCGACGGTCGACGGCGTCCCCGTCCTCGGCGGCACCGGGGACCTCGAGGCGGTCGTCCTCCGCGAGAACGCCGCGGAGGTTGTCATCGCCATTCCGACCGCTCCCGGGGCGTTCGTCCGCGGGATGATCAAGCATTGCCGCCGCGCCGGTGTTCCGTTCAAGATCGTCCCCGGCGTCATGGAGATCATCACCGGCGGCGTGCGGATCGACCAGATCCGCGAGGTCCGCGTCGAGGACCTCCTCGGGCGCGAGACGGTCGATCTCGACCCCGGCTCCGCGCGCGGGGTCATCGCGGGCGTCCCGGTGCTCGTGACGGGCGCCGGCGGCTCGATCGGCGGGGAGCTCTGCCGCCAGATCGCGCGCATCGGGCCGCGGTCCCTCGTCCTCCTCGGGCGCGGGGAAAACCGCATCTTCGAGATCGAGGACGAGCTCCGCTCGTCGCACCCGCGTCTCGACATCAGGACGTGCATCACCGATCTGCGCGACCGCGAGCGCACGCGGCGGATCGTCCGCGAGCACGCGCCGGACGTCGTTTTCCACGCCGCGGCGCACAAGCACGTTCACTACATGGAGCGGGATCCCGAGGAGGCGGTGACGAACAACGTCGAGGCGAGCGTCCATCTCGTGCGCGCCGCCGAGGAGTTCGGCGCGAGCCGCTTCGTGTTCATCTCGACCGACAAGGCCGCCGATCCGCGCGGCGTCATGGGCGCGACGAAACGGATCTTCGAGGAATACCTGCGCGCGCGGAGCGCCCGGAGCCCGGCGCGCCTCATCACGGTGCGCTTCGGCAACGTCATCGGCAGCACGGGAAGCGTCGTGCCGCTCTTCCTCAAGCAGATACGCCGCGGGGGGCCCGTCACGGTCAGCGATCCCCGCGCGACGCGCTACTTCATGACGGTGCGCGAGGCGGCCCTTCTCGTCATACGGGCCTCGGCGATCGGAAAGGGCGGAGAGATCTTCATCCTCGACATGGGCGAGGCGCTCAACATGCTCGAGGTCGCGCAGGACCTCATCATGCTCGCCGGATACGAGCCCGAGACGGAGATCCCCGTCGTCGTCACGGGGCTTCGCGACGGGGAGAAGCTTCACGAATCGCTCGTCGGGGCCGGCGAGCGGCTCCGCCCGGCGGGGGAGGAGAAGCTCTTCGTCGCCGAGCAGGCCGGCGCCGTTTCGGCGGGGATGGAAACGGCCGTCGAGGAGCTCATCGCCCTCGCCCGCGGCGGCGAACGCGCCCGCGTGCTCGAGCGCATGGCGTCCCTCGTCCCCGGATTCGGGAGCGGCGGCGGCGCGGAGGGCGGCCCCTCCGCGGGCGCGAAATGCTGAGGCGCCTGTGATCCGAGAGGCCCGCAACCGTCCCGCGCCGGAAGAGATCGAGCGTTTCGTCCGCTCGTTTCCCGAGGCCACCTTCTTCCATACGCCCGCGTGGCTCGA
>JAGUZZ010000231.1:0-8605 GCA_020060525.1 bacterium
AGGGCGCCCCAAACGGCCGCCGCGACCGACGCCGGACGCATCCGCGCGCCGCACCGGCCCGAGCCGGTATTGTGGGGATTCGGCTGCATCATAACGACCGCGCGGCGAACGGACGCTTACATCCGATCCGTCGCCCCGCGGTCACCAGTATACAACGGATGCGCGCGCCCTGTCGCGCCGTTTGTCCGCCGGCGCGTTTACGAAGGGGTTATAGCGATCGTTCGGCGCGCCGGCCGCGCCGCCCCCGGTCGCCCGGCCCGATCACGCGGCCTGAACGGGTCGCGGAGGAGCGAAGAGCCGCTCGGTATCGTCGTGCACGAGCGCCCAGATGCAGTAGATGCCGAGCGCCGTGCCGATGGGAAAGTTGAAGAGATCGAGCACCGAGAGCACCATGGTGAGATACCGCGCCCAGTTCTTGCGCTTCAGCACGCCGACGCCTCCGACGACGCAGAGCGCCGACAGCGCGAACACGACGATTGCGATCGGCACGCCGATGGTCGAGAGAACGGCGAGCGCCTCCTCGTCCCCGTCGAGCTCGTACGCGAGGACCCCGACGCCGACCGTGAACAAGAGCACGAGAGCGGCGATGAAAATCCCGAATATGCCGTACCCGATACGAAGGACGCCGACGGCCGTGAGATGCTTGTGCATGACCTTGCACCTTCCTTTCCTTTCCATAATGACGGACGAATCGCCTCTTTGTTTCACCTACAGCGGCCCGCGGGCTTTCATTCAGGCCCGGACCCGACGCTCGACCTCGCCGAAAAAAAACCGCCTCCCGCGAAACCGCGGAGGCTCGGGCAGCGTACGTTATTATGAAGAAGCTCGTTTCTTTCAGCGTACGGAGGTGCCCGAACATGAAATCGCTCACCGCGTGTATCTTCCTTTCACTGCTCGTCTTCCTTATTCCCGCGGCGGCTCATGCCGGCTCGACCGGGCGCATCCACGGCACGATCACGACCGTGGACGGCGACACGTACGAGGGGCTCATCCGCTGGGACAAGAATGAAGCCTCATGGTTCGATATCCTGAACGGCAACAAGGAGATCCGGGACGGTCACCGGATCCGCAGACACGAGACGATCAGGGTGTTCGGCATCACGATCGGGGAGCGAACGAGCTCGGGGGATATCGGCTCGGCTCAATCGGGGCTCTGTTTCGGCCACATCAAAAGCCTCGAACCCGCGGGGCGCGACGAGGCCCGTCTCGTCCTCAAATCGGGAGAGAAGATCGTTCTCGAAGGCGGCTCCTCCGATATCGGCGCCGGAATCCGCGAAATCGTCATCGAGGACATCAAGGAAGGCGAAATCTCGCTCGACTGGGAGGATATAGAGCGCATCGAGTTCTCCCAGGGCGCGGCGACGCTCACGTCGCAGTTCGGGGAACGTCTGTACGGCACCCTGAAAACGCGGCGCGGCGACGAGTTCACGGGCTGGGTGAGCTGGGACGCCGACGAGCTCTTCTCGGAGGATATTCTGAACGGAGAGGAGGGCCGGCGGGAGCGAAAGATGCGTTTCAGCAAGCTCGCCTCGATCGAGCGCCGCAGCTCCTCGAGCGCGGTCGTGGCTCTCGCGAGCGGCGGCGAGATGGCGCTCGACGGCACGAACGACGTCGACAGGGGAAACCGCGGCATCGCGGTCTTCGATCCCTCCTTCGGCCAGGTGGAGGTCGACTGGAGCGAATTCGACAGGCTCGATTTCCAGACGCCGCCGGCGCCGCCCGCGTACGCAGATTTCGACGGCGGCCGCCCGCTCCAGGGCGCGGTGTTCACGAAAAACGGGGAGCGTCACGCCGGCACGATCCGATGGGACGACGACGAGACGCATACGTGGGAGATCCTCGACGGCGAAAGCCGGGGCGCCGATTTCGACGTCATGTTCGGCACGATCAAGGAGATCAAGCGGCAGGGCTTTCGCAGCGCCGTCGTCACGACGTGGAGCGGCCGGACCCTGCGGCTCGAAGGATCGAACGACGTCGACAGCGACAACCGCGGCATCTACGTCGAATCGCCGGACGGAAAGGAAACGAAGATAGAGTGGGACGAATTCGACCGCGTCGAATTCACTCGATAGCTCTCCGTCGCGAGGCGCGCCGCGTCCCGCGACGCACGAATCGGGAAGGGCGGATTGCCCATCAGTTCGGGCACCCCAAGCGATCCGCTCTTCCCGCTTGCTATTTTCTGCGCGAAAAAAGTCTCTCGAAGCCGGGATAGGCCGCGAGCGGAATGATCTCGAATTCGATCAGGCGCTCCCGCGCGAGCGGGAGCGTGGCGAGGGCGGCGCGGGCCTGCTCGACGCCGTCGGCCTCGAGAACGAGCACGGCCTCCCGCCGGTCGGGGCGGAAATACAGCTCGCGGATGACGCCGTCCTGATACAGCGTCCAGGCGCGCGCGGCTTCCTCCTCGAGTATGCGCTGCGTGAAGGCGTCCGGAGAGGCCCCCGGCAACTCTTTCTCGATCGCGAGTATCTTCATTGAGCTCCATCTATCGCCCACGCCGCCCGAGCGGCGCGGGGCGTCATTCGGTCCACGTGACGCGGTACCGGCAACAGGAGCCGCCTCGCGCGCGGCATTCCTCCTCGACGATCTCGACCCCGCGGGCTCCGCACATCCTGAGAGCCTCCTTGTACCACCCGATCACGGTGAGACAATCCGGCACCGAGAAGGTCTTCGCCTCGTGCGTCGTCAGCACGCCGGATGCGGGGCCGGTCCGCTCGTACTCCCGCCGTCCGGTATCGTAATAGAATTTGTAGATCACGTCCGCTTTCTCGAGAAACGCCTGCGGATCGCCCGGCGTCAGAAAGGATTTGTGCACCTTCCCGAGGCTCCGCTTCGCCGACTTCGCGCCGATGTCCTCGAAGAGTTTCTGATCCCCTCCGCCGAGAAGGTCGACGATCGCCTTGTCCAGCCGCTCCCCTATCTCGAAGGGATACCATCTGGCCGTGAGGATGAGATCGCCGAGCTTCGCCCTGTCGTCATCGGGCAGCTTCGCGAGCACGCGATTCCACGCCTCTTCCCCGAAGTTGTCGACGACGAACTCCTTGCGAGATTGCAGAATGAGCCCCTTGATCTCCATTCCAAGAACCTTCCTCTCTCGTTGCGCGGCGCCGCACCGCGGCGATGATGCGCCGATCGACGCGGGATTGCAAGCACGGAAGCCGCGGTCGCCGCGCGTCGCATCCGCGTTCGCGCCGCCGCCCGGATCGTCGCTTCGATCATGCGCCGGGAGCATGCCCGAGCAGATCGGATACCTCGGCTTCGCGGAATCCGCCGGGGGCGAGATCGCCCAGCGTCCACGGGCCGACGGCGGCCCTGATGAGCCGGAGCGTCGGGTGGCCGACGGCCGCCGTCATGCGGCGCACCTGGCGGTTTCGCCCCTCGGTGATCGTGAGCGCGATCCACGACGCCGGTATTTTCGCCCGGCGGCGGATCGGCGGCTTCCGCTCCCACACGTCCGGCGGATCGATCGATTCGGCCGCGGCGGGAAGCGTCACGCCGTCCGCGAGACGCACCCCGCGCCGGAGGCGATCGAGCGCCGCGTCGCCGGGGGTTCCCTCGACCTGGACGAGGTATCTCTTCGCGAGCTTGCGGCGCGGATCGGTGATGAGGTGCTGCGCCCAGCCCCAGTCGGTGAGGATCACGAGCCCCTCGCTGTCGAAATCGAGCCGGCCGGCCGGATAGACCCCCGGAACCGAGATGTAATCGGCGAGCGTGATCTTGCCGCCGCTCGGGCTGAACTGGCAGAGAACGCGGTACGGCTTGTTGAAGAGAACGATCATGAGACGCGCAGCACCTTGGCGCCGCGCACGCCGCCCGTCTTGAGCTCGACGAGCGCCCGGTTCGCGTCCTCGAGCGGGTACTCCTCGACCTCTGGTCTGATTGGAATCGCCGCCGCGAGAGCGAGAAACTCCCTCACGTCCGCCCGCGCGACGTTCGCGACGCTCTTGATCTCCTTCTCCATCCAGAGGTGCGTCGCGTAATCGAGGCGGAGCAGCTCGCCCGCGTCGGCGCTCTCCTTGCGGATCGCGTTCACGACGAGCCTCCCTCCCGGCTCGAGGCGCCGAAGCGCCTCGACGACCGGCTTCCACGCGGGGGTCGTATCGATGACCGCCGCGCACGGCGCCGGAGGCTCGTCGTCGGTGTCGCCGGCCCATGCGGCGCCGAGCGCCAGAGCGAACTCCCGCTCCCGCGCGCTCCGGGCGAAGACGAACACCTTCGAGGCGGGATAGCGACGCCTCGCCATCATGAGGACGATGTGCGCCGACGCGCCGAAGCCGGTGAGCCCGAGCGCCTCTCCGTCGCGAAGCTCCGCGAGCCGCAGGGAGCGGTATCCGATCGCCCCCGCGCAGAGAAGCGGCGCGGCCTCGGCGTCCGAAAAGACTTCGGGGATCGCGTGCGCGAACCGCTCGCCGACCGTCATGTATTCGGCGTACCCGCCGTCCGCGTCGCGGCCGGTGGCCCGAAAATCCGCGCAGAGGTTCTCGTTTCCCGCGAGACAATGGCGGCAGGTTCCGCACGCAGAATGGATCCACGCTACGCCGACGCGGTCTCCGGCGCGCCACGCGCCCGCGCCGGGGCCGAGCTTTTCGACGCGGCCGACGACCTGATGCCCGGGAACGACGGGGAAGCGCGGCGGGGGCGTGCGCCCCTCGATCTCGTCGAGCTCCGTGTGGCAGACGCCGCAGGTCGAGACCCTGACGAGGATCTCGCCCTCTCCCGGTTCGGGCATCGGTTTCTCCGCGAGGACGAGGGGGGTCCCGTCGCGCGCGAGGTCCGTCGTCGACTCGAGGACCATCGCCCTCATTCTTCGGCCGTCCCTTCCCGCTCCGGTCGCGACCGCTTGCCGCTCAGGCGCTCGACGTCCACTCTGACGATCGCCGTCCGCCGGATCGATTCCTCGGAAAAGACGTGCGCGCCGCTCGAGTACTGGGCCATGATGCGCTCGAGCGCGCGCCGCTTTTCCTCGTGATCCTCGACGATCCGGGCCCGGCCGAACGCGATGACGCTCCGGTAGGATATGCTCCACGCGCAGGCCCGCTCCGCCTCCCGCACGCCCTCCGCGATATCGAACTCGACGCAGACGCGGTCGTTGCGGGCGAGAATTTCCATCTTTCTTCCGGCGGAGTCTCCGTGGAAGTAGAGCGCCTCCCCGTCCCAGCCGAAGCAGAGAGGCACGACGTACGGCTCGCCGCCGTCCGAGAGGCCGAGCCGGCATACGCGCGCCTCCCGGATCACGGCCTCGATCTCGCGGCGGTCGCGGATTTCCTTTTCGGAGCGTCTCACGGTCTCATTCCTCCGCGGTTTCGCGGCTTCGAAAGAGCGACCGGAGCGGCACGCGGCCGCCGCCGTCGAAGGCGATATCCGCGAGCGCGAGCCTCTCCTCGAACGGGCCGATCGTCCAGCATTCTCCGGCCGGCAGCTCCTCGACGGGCGTTCCCGCGTCGTTCAGCGGACAGATGTCGCGGAGTTCGACGAGGCCGCCGTCCCCGCTCTCCTCGGTCCAGCGCAGGGGAAGACCCTGCGTCCGGCATACGTACGGGCGATCCTCGTAGATCCGGCACCGGCCCGCGCCGTCGAGGAAGGCGCAGAGGCCGGAGGGATGAGGCTCGGCGCCGGAAAGGAGCGCGCCGCGGCGGCTCGCTATGTGCGCCGCCTCGATCGCGAAGACCGTCGTCCCGTCGACGCAGCACTGCGCGCATCCGGGGCGGCACGCGAGCCTCGCGCCGTGAACGGCGGCGAGGGCCATCGCCGCCTCGTCCACCTCGCGATAGATCCGTTCGAGAGCGTCGAACGCGGCGTGCCCGTTATCGTCCGGCGGGCGGGTCATCGTTCCGTTTCGCGCCGCGGAGCCGCGCTCGTCAGCGAGCCTCTCCCGGCGCGGGAAGCACGCACTCGATCGTGTCTTGAACGACGAGCTCGAGATCGATGATCTCCATCTTCATGAACGCTTCCTGATAATAATAGCTGTGGGAAAAGACGCTCGCTCCGGTCGTGATCTGGTAGAACACGTAGTCCTTCTCGTTCTCGAGCTTGTACTGCGTCGTGGGGCCGGTGTAATACCCTTCGGCCGAGGTCGATCCCTGAAACACGAACGTCCCCTTGACCGTCTTGTCGCAGTAATGCTTCTGGCTCGTGACCTCGACGGCGCCCACGTACGGGGAGCCGGTCGACGTCGTGATGCGCCACGTGATCCTGAAGAGGGGCTCGATGAGGGTCTTCTCCGTTTCCTTGCAAGCGTCATCCTCGCTCGTCTCGCAGGCGCAGAACGCGAGAGCGAGAAGCGCGGCCGCGAGCGCGAAGAGGAGCGAGGGGCGGCATGCGGGCTGGCTCACGATTCGACCTCCTTCGATGAAAGACGGCGACCCGGCGCGACGCGAACTGCTTTTTCATTCTAGCATGAACGCGCGGCGTGTCAACGAGCGGGGCGCCCGGCGACCGCTCGAGGGCGCCCGCGCGGTCATCGCCGGTAGATCCCGAGAAAAAAGCGCTTGCCGCCTTCGAGCGTCTCCGTGCCGGACCGGACCTCGCCGAATCCATACCCCGCGAAGAGCGCCCGGAGAACCGCCGGATCCACGAGCCGGATATGCGGCTCGAGGATCCTGACGCTTCGAAACGGCGTTTCCGACACCTTGCCGCACGACGCCGAGGGAAGCTGCAGCAGCGCGGCGGCGACGCCCCCCGGCGCGAGCCATTCGGCGATCCGCCCGACGACGGCCGCGGGATCGAGGTACTCGAAAACGAGGGCCGCGTACACGAGGTCGAAGGACGAGGGGGAAAGCCCGCAGGAGGCGATATCGCCGCACACGAGCTCGAGCCCCGGGAGGCGCTCGCCGTGCCGCGAGCGCGCGAGATCGAGATAGGCCGGATTGATGTCGACGCCGACGACGCGCTTGACGCGGCCGGGGTCGACGCGCTCGAGACCGTTGCCCCCCGCGACGCCGAGAACGGCGATCGACTCGGGGGCGAATTCGACGAGGAGATCGCCGAAGACGCGGCTCAGGTACTGGAGCTGCCGTACGTTCGGGCTCGCCATGTGGCCCTCGTATTCCTCGAGAGGGATCGAGAGCCACGGATTCGGAGGTTGCGCGCTTGCGTCAGTCATCGCTCGCGAGGGGAAAATGCATCCGGACAATGGCCCATGAGCCGTCGCGTCTCTCGAGGAAGCCGGTCCGACGAGTGTCGGATCACCCGGTCGGCGCGCGGGCGTTGCACCGGCATTTCGCGCCGGCCGAATCTCGAAACGGGCGGGAACGCGCCCCGCCCGCTCGATCGATCGAATCTCAACGACCGCCTCGCCGCTAGAATGCGTATCCGAGCGTCAGCCCCGGCCAGATGAAGAATCCGTCGCCGGCGAACAGCCCGTACGCGGCGCCGCGGAAGAGGAATCCGCTTTCGGATCGGAACTCGAATCCAAGCCCCGCGAAGCCCCAGCTCGTGCTGTCGTCGAACGGCCCCGAATCGGTTCCCGCGGTCACGATCGTGACTCCTCCGTTCAAGTAGAGCGAGCCGTCCTTCGGAATGAGATAGAGCTTCGCCCCGATCGGAAAGAACGCGATCGTCGCGTTGTCGTCGCTGGATCCGCCGCCGAGAGCGCCGAATCCTGCCTCGAGACCGAGCATCTTGTTCGCCATGTACTGGTAGTAGAAGCTGTAGACCGCCGCCTTGCCGAGGAGCTCGATGCCGACGTCGCTTCTCAGGCGTTCGCGGAAGAGCTGCTGCGCGTTCGCGCTCGACGGCGCGAGACACGTCGCCGCGCAGACCGCGACGAGGAGACCGGTTGCGAGGAGCCGCTTGAACATGAGAACCTCCCTTGAAACTTCCCCTCAGGATTCAGCCGCACCGTATCCCACTCCGCGACTCGCCGTCAACCGCTATCGTGCCTTTTCGGCGGCTCGCGGCACGAGCTCCCCGCGCGCGCGGCGTGCGCGGAAACGACTGCCGGACGGAACGCTCAGCCGACCCTGCCGTCGCCGTCGAAATCCCGGGCGTGCTGCTCCTCGAGCTTCTTCACGAGATTGCGGATCGTGTTCTGCGTCGCCGCGAGCTGATCCTCGAGAAAGGCGACGCGATCCTCGACGCGGTCGGATTTCCGCTTTTGGCCGTACATGAGACCGGTCTGAACGATTTCCCAGAGTATGCCCATTGACGACCTCCCTCTTCGGCGCCGCGCGCGGGCCGCGCCGCGCGGCGCCGGTTCCGCGAGTAGGGTTGCGCGGGTTCCTCAGACCATGGCCCGCCGAAGACGGTGCTTGAGCTTCGCGATCTTCGTGCGGACGGCCTTGATGCTCTTCGAATCTCCCGAGCCCATGAGGGCGTCGCGCTCTTTCTTGAGCATCTTGATCTCGGTCTTGATGCGGATCTTGTCGACGCCGACGACGTGGTGATGCTCGTGCATGTCGATCTTGAGCGCGGCGCAGACCGCCCGGATGACGTGCTCTTTGTTCATCTGGCTGTATCCCTTGACCGCGTCGCTCTCGATGCCTTTGGCGATCTCCCGCAGCTCCGCGAGCGTCTTGCCCTTGAGATCGTGGAAGGTGAATTGCATCGGCATGCCTCCTCTCCGCTGGACGATCGAACGGGACGTGTTCCCGCCGAATCGTACCACGCC
>JAGUZZ010000092.1:0-3494 GCA_020060525.1 bacterium
CCGACGTATCGGCCGCTCCTCCCCCGGAGGCGACCGGGGCGCCGCCGTTCGCGGGCGGCGCCTCCGATCGAGCCTTCGTCGTGTCGGGCGGCGGCGTCCGCCGCCGCTCGGAGGGCTTGAAAACCGGCGTTTCCTGGGCCTCGCGGAGCATCTCGGTGATCGCGTTCAGCTGATCCTTGAGCTCCTCGAGGTCGGTCTTGAGCTGGGCGTTCGCCGTCCGCCCGCGATCCTCCTCCCGCCGCTGCGATTCCTCGATGCGGAGGATCCGCTCGCGGAGAAGAGCGTTCTCGCCGAGCAGCGAGTCGATCTTGGACGAGGTTGCGAGCGTCTCGTTCGGGGCCTGGAAGAACGCGCGCCCCCAGCATCCGCTCTCGACCGCGGCGACGAGAGCGATGAGCGCCGCCGACGACGCCCTCGCCCGCCAGCTCTTCGCTATCGGTCTCACTGGACGATCATGTGCGCACGGCGATTCTGGGCCCAGGCCGCTTCGTTGCTCCCCGTGGCGAAGGGCTTCTCCTCGCCGTAGCTGATCCAGGTGATGCGGCTCGCCGCGATGCCGTAGCTCGTGTAGAAATCGACGACGGCTTTGGCGCGCTTCTCGCCGAGCGCCATGTTGTACTCGTTCGTGCCGCGCTCGTCGCAGTGGCCCTGGACGAGCACCCGTTTGTTCGGGTTGGCCATGAGGATCTCGCCGTTGCGGGAGAGCACCCCCTTGTACTCGTCCTTGATGCTGAACTTGTCGAAGTCGAAGAAGACGTCCTCGAGGGAGACGGGCTTCTCCTCGACGACCGGCGGCGGCGGCGGGGGCGGCGTCACCTGCTGCTCGACGACCGGCGCCGGGGGCGGCGGTTCCTGGATCGGCGTCGTCTGCTTCTTCGCGCAGGCGGAGAAAACGAGCGCCACGACGAGCACGACGGGCAACCATTTGAAGCGTGCCATCATGCGACCTCCTTGGTTAAAAGTGTCCTTGCGCGTTCGACCGGCCCGAAACGGCGCGGCGGGGCATACTTCACCCGTTTCCGTTCGTTCCGGACATCCGCGCCACATGGTACACGGAACACCGGAAACGGCAAAACCTTTTTTTCGACCGGCAGCCGGTTTTCAGCGGCCGAGCAGCTCGGTCCGCGGCTCGGGGGGCAACGGAGACCAGTCCGGGGATTCCCCTTGAACGAGGCGCCGCTTCTCCTTGGTGTCGATGTCGATGACGACGATCCAGGATCTTCCGCCCTCGCGCGCCGTCGCTGCGATATGCCGACCGTCGGGGGCCCATGCCGGATCTTCGTAGCTCGCGTAGTCCTCGAAGATCGTCTCCTCGACGAGCCCGTCCGGGGAGATGAGCCGGAGGCGGTAGATGCCGCCCTCGCGCGAGCAGTAGGCGATGATGTCGCCCCTCGGCGACCACGCGGGAGACTGGTTGTAGGAGCCCGTGCGGGACAGCCGGCGGACGTTCGCTCCGAAGCTGTCCATGATGTAGATCTGCGGCGTTCCGCCCCGGTCGCTCACGAAGACGATCTCGGCGCCGTTCGGCGACCAGCTCGGCGATATGTCGATCGCGCGGTTCCGCGTGAGGCGGCGGAGCACCTTCCCCGCGGAATCGAGAACGTAGATCTCGTGGTTTCCGTCGACGCTGAGCGTCATCGCGATTTCGTCGCGCGGAGCGAAGTAGCTGCCCGCGAAATTGATCCCGCGCCACTGCGTGATGAGATACTTCGATCCCTTCCGGAGATCGAGGAGATAGCAGTCCCAGTTGTTCCGCCGATCGGACGAGTAGCAGACGCGCGATCCGTCGAGCCAGAGGGGCGAGTGGACGAGCTCGCCGGTCGTGAGCCTCCGTTCTCCGAATCCGTCGTAATCGACGACGTGGAGGTCCTTTCCCTTTTCCCCGCTGCGGCGGAAGAGGAGACGCGTCGTCGCGACGCCTCGCTCGCCGACGAGAAAATAGACGATCTCGTCGCTCACCGTATGGGCCACGTGGCGGCGGGCGTCGAGACCGAATCGGTACCGCTTGCTGAAGATCGTTTCCCGGCTCATGAAATCGAGGAGCCGCGCCTCGAGCACGAGCGAGCTCCCCTCCGCCGCGAGCGAGCCCTCGAAGACGGCCCCGGCGATCTTCTCCGCGCCGCCTTCGCCGCCGCCGGACGGCCGCAGCACCTCGATGAGACCCGAATAATCGAGATCGGTTCGGATGACGCTCGTGAGGTAAGCGGCGCTCTCGCCGAGGGGGGCGGAAGCCGCCTCTATCTCCCTGACGATGATCGGCACCTTGCCGCGTCCCGCACGCTCGGTCCGGAGGTAAATGTCGGTCTGCGCCCGCGCCGCTCCAGCGGCGAGGCACAGCGCGATCGCGATGCCGGTGAAACGTCTCATGCTCGTCATTCCTTCTGCACGAACGTGAAATGGATGCCGAGATACTGGTCGGGAAAGGCCCGCGGAAGCGGCGGAAACGGGCTCGAGCTCTTCACGGCCCTGAGCGCCGCGCGGTCGAAGTAGGCGTTTCCCGAGCTCGTCTCGATCTTCGCGTCGTCGACGGAGCCGTCGCGCCGCAGCCTGAAGTACACGACGCAGGTTATGCCCGAGGCGCCCTCCGAGACAGCCGAAAACCAGTTTGCGGACACCTTGCGCTCGATGGCGGCGAGGTAATACGAAAACGGAAAGACCGGGGCGTCGACCGCGATGCCGGTTCCCTGATCCGCGGCGACGCCGACGTCGATCGGCTTCTCCTCGGGCGCGGGAGGCGGATCCTTCGCCTTCTCCCCTTCCTTCTTCGTCTCCGGCTTCTTCGGAACCGGGATTTTTTCTTCCTTTTCGGCGGCACCTTCTTCGGGGCCTCGGCCTTCGGCTGCTCCTTCGGCGTTTCGACGACCTTCGTCTCCGAGGCGCCCGACGAGCGCGCGAGGGGCTGTAGGATCTTCACCGAATAGACCTTCTCGGGCAGGTTCATGCGCGGAACGGCGCCGAACAGCAGGATCGCGGCGGCGAGAACCGCGGCGTGCGCGACGATCGAAATGCCGAGAGAGGATTTCATCCGGCGCCACCCCGCCCCGTCACGGCTTCTTTTCTTCCTGCTCCGCGACGAGGCCGAGATCCTCGATGCCGAGCATCTTGATGCGGGCGATCACTCTCAGGACGATCTCGTACCGGACGTCCTTGTCGGCGCGCAGAAACACCCGCGGCTCGGCGCCCTCGAGCGCCCGCCGGAGCGCCGCGGCGAACTCGTTCCACTCGGTCCGGCGCTCGTCGATGAATATGAGCCCGTTCTCGTCGATCGAGACCGTGACCCCCTCCTGCTCCTCGAGCGATTTCGCTTCGGCCTTGGGAAGGCGGAGCTTGACGCCCGCCTGGAGGAACGGCGCCGTGAGCATGAAGATGATGAGGAGCACCATCGTCACGTCGACGAGGTTCGTTATGTTGATCTCGGCGAGCGGCGCGTATCGCGATCGCCTCATGCCGCGCCCCCTCCGGGAGCGCTCCCGGCGCCCGCCGCGGCGCCCTCG
>JAGUZZ010000187.1:0-14981 GCA_020060525.1 bacterium
GTTCCCCGGCTACTCCGCCGCGGACCGCGCGCACTATCTCATGGCGGATTCGTACCGGCAGGCGGGCTCCTCGCGCGAGGCGCTCCTCGCCTACGAGCAGTTCCTGAGCTTCTTCCCCGAGAGCGAATTCCGGCCGACCGTGAGCTTCCGCCTCGGATCGATCCGGTTCGAGGAGGAATCGTACCTGCAGGCGGCCGTCGACTTCACCGGCGTGATCGACGCCGACGCGCCGAAGGAGATCGCCGCCGCGGCCCTCTACAACCTCGCCATCTGCCGCCGGATGCTCGGCGACGCCGAAGAGGCGCGCCGGACGCTCGAGCTCTACCGCGAGCGGTATTCGTCGGGCGACGAACGCGCCGCGGAGATCGCCTACCAGCTCGGCGACATTCACGACAAGGCGGGCCGGACCGAGGAGGCGCTCGCGGAGTTCTCCGCCGCCCTCGCGGCGAAGCCCGCGGACGAGCTCGCCGTCGAGCTCAACTATCGCGCCGGTCTCTGCGCGGAGCAGGGCGGCGACGCGGACGGGGCGATCAAGGCGTACCGCAGGGCGATCGGCTCGACGGACAAGGACGACGCCTTCCGGCTGCTCGCCGTCGCGCGCTGCGCGGCGCTCTACGAGGACAAGGGGGAGACGGGCAAGGCGCTCGCGGCCTACCGGGATCTCATAGAGAATTCGAAGGACGAAGAGCTGGTGCTGGCCGCGCGCGAGCGGGCCTCGCAGCTCAAGGCGAAATCGAAGTAGCGAACTTTCGTAGCGACAAGGAGAGCGAACATGGTAAGCAACTTCAACTTCATCGAGGCGCTGCGCACGAGCGCGATACTCTGGGTGCTCGTGGGGTTCAGCGTCCTCACGCTCGGCGTCGCGCTCGAACGCGTCTACTACTACTGGCGGCGGCAGGGGCGGCCGGACCAGGCGCTCGATCAGGCGCTGCGCAGGATCCGGAGCGGCGACCTCCGCGAGGCCGCGCGCATCCTCTCCTCCTGCGCCCATCCGATGGGCGCCGTGAGCGCGCAGATCGTCGAAGGCGAACACGTCGAGGGCGAGAAAGCGGAAGAGCAGCTTCAGATCGCCCTCAGCGAGCAGCGGCTCCTCCTCGAGCGCAACCTCGGATTCCTCGGGACGATGGCCGCCGCGGCGCCGCTCGTGGGGTTGCTCGGAACCGTCTGGGGGATCATGCGGGCGTTCCACGACATGTCGACGACCGGCTCCGCCGCGCCGTCCATCGTCGCGGCGGGCGTCGCCGAAGCGCTTCTCACGACCGCCGTCGGTCTCATCATCGCCGTGCCGGCGCTGATGCTGTACAACAACCTCGCCCGGCGCATGAACGTGATGCTCACCGTCGCCGAGAACGACGCGCGGAGCGTCCGCGCGGCCCTCGCCGGCGCGCCCGAGCGCCGTCCGGCCGTCCGAGAGGCCCGCGACGCAGGCGAGCGCAGGCAGCGCATCGAGCGCAGCGTGGCCGAGCGCGTCGCGGACGAGCTCGAAACCGTCCGCTCGGAATGAGGTGCGTGGTATGGCGCGCGCATCGAAATCACAGCCGGCGCAGGGCATTCACGAGGTCAACATGACGCCGCTCATCGACGTCTCGCTCACGCTCGTCGTGATACTGCTCCTGCTCACGCCGCTCGCCTTCGAGTCGAGCATCGCGGTGCGCAAGGCGCTCGCGAGCGTCCGCGCCTCCGCCCGCGAGGAAAAGGAAGAGCGCGTCGAGCTCAACGTCGTCTCGGAGGACAGCGTGCTCGTCAATCGCCGCCTCGTCGCCCGGGCCGAGCTCGGGGGCGCGCTCGCGCCTCTCCTCGAGAACAAGGTCCAGCGGCGGGTCGTGGTCGAATGCGGCGACGCCGTTTCGCACGGCGCCTTCGTCAACGTTCTCGATCAGGCGAAGCTCTGCGGAGCGGCGGAGATCGCCGTGCTCGGGAGGTAACATGAAACGGATCATCGAGAGCGGCATTCCAGCGACGGCCAGGATAAACGTGACGCCGATCATCGACGTCTCGCTCACGCTCGTCATCATCCTGCTCATGACCGCGCCGATGCTCTGCGTCCCCGACGTCGAGGTCGATCTTCCGACGGCGCTGACGCGCGGGGCCGAGAACGAGTTCAACGTGAGCATCACGCTCGGCAAGAACGGCGAGCTCGCGATCAACGAAAACGTCGTGCGGCCGGAGCTCTTCGCCGCGACCCTTCGCGCCGTGATCGCGAAGGCTTCCAACGAAAACATGCTCGTCGTCGTGCGCGCCGACCGGGACGTCCCGTACGGGTTGATCCGGGAGACGCTCGGCACGGCGCGGGCCGCGGGAGGAAACCGGCTCGCCGTGGCGACACTCCAGAGCAAATGACGGGGGAACCCATGAACGCATACGCCTTGACGTGCGAACTAGCGGCGATACAGGCGAGGACGAGGAGAGTGACGCTCGCGAGCCTCGGCGTTCACGCCCTGCTCTTCCTGCTCCTCGCCCTGCGACATACGATCGCGCCTCCGCCGCCGGCGCTCACCGAGATCGCCTGGATCGATCCCGTGACGATCCCGATGCCGGTGCCGGCGATCACGATGAAGATGCGCCCGACGCTCGAACGGACGGTGCCGGCGGCGCCCGCCCCGAACCCCGAGCACTTCGTGCGCAAAACGAGCGAGAGCGACTTCGCTCCGCGCCCGCAGGACCGGGAGGCGACCGAAGACGTGCTGCGGCGGAAGCTCGTCGCGCTCGAGCGCACGGCGACCGCGCGCGCCTCGATCGCGGAGGTCGCGGCGCCGAACGTGCTCGGACGGCCCTCCCTCGCGAGCGTCCCGAACGAGGGATCGAACTCGAGAGAGGCCGTCGCGCTCACGCGCCGCGAAGGCTCGTCCACGGCTCCCGTCAATTTGGCGCGGAGCGAGCCGCGCCGGGCGAGACCCGCGGCCCTGAGCTCGATCCCGGAGAAGGCCGTCGCTTCGGCGAAGATCGAGAAGACCGATTCCTCCGCGCGGCGCATCATCGACGGGGCGACGCTCGTCGGCCCGGTCGCCGACCGCCAGCTCGTCTCGTACCGCAAACCGGTGTACCCCGAATGGGCGAAGAGCGAGGGCGTGGAGGCGACGTTGACCCTGTACTTCATCGTGCTGCCGAACGGCGGGGTGAAAGAGAATATTTTCATCGAGAAAACGTCCGGTTTCGGGGACTTCGACAAGAACGCCGTCGACGCGCTCGTCGCGTGGCGGTTTGAGCCGCTGAGGGGCGGCGAAACCGGCGAGCAGTGGGGATCGATTACGTTCAACTACCGGCTGGCGGGTTGACCGCGGCCCGACGGGATGGAGCGTGGCATCATGCGTGTCGAGCACATACGGTTCGTCGCGGCGATAGGAATCGCCGCCGTCGCCCTCTGTTCGTCCTTCGGCTCCCCGGCGTCGGCCGAGGAGAGCAAGACGGCCCCCGCGGGAAAGGCCGCCGACAGCTCGATGGTGCTCAAGGGGAGCGAGGAAGGCACCGTTTTCAAGAGTCTCACGATCGAAGGCGAGGATCGCGTCCGCATCGAGTTCGAGCGGCCGTCGCTCTCGATCGATCTCGATCCTCTCACGGCGCCCGGCCTCGACTGGGAGAGCACGAACGCCGTCCTCGGCCGGTGCGACATAGACTTTCTCTCTCCGCTCGTCGCCCTCTCCGCCGTGGAGCGGTCGCCGTACCTCGCGCGGCCGTGGCTCGAATCCTTCGCGACGGGCGACATCGTCCGGTTCCGCCCCGCGCTCACGGACGTCGAGCGGTGGCGGCTCACGATCGCCGATTCGAGGAGCCGAACGATCGCGGAGTTCGAGGGAAAGGGATCGCCGCCGAAGGAGCTCGGCTGGAACGGCCGCGCGACCGACGGGAACCCCATGCCCCCGGGTCTCACCTACTCGTACGTCGTCGAGGCGTACGACCGCGCGGGGAACAAGCGCAACTTCGTCGGCAAGGGGTTCGAGATCCCCTCGTACGAGCTCGACACCGCGAAGGAGCTCGTTCTCCTCTTCTCGGGCCAGGGTCTCTCAGAGGCGCCCTCGAGCCGCCGCAGCGACGAGGCTCTTCCGCCGCCGCTCCTCCTCGACGCGGCGAGCAGGATCAACCAGGCCGGGCGCCCCGACGGGGTCATCCGCGTCGCCGTGACCGCGCGCTCCTACAAGGAAGCGGACGCGCTCGCGAAGCGCATCGGCGCTTCGATCGAACCGCTCGTCCTCGGCGATCCGAGCCGCATCCAGTACGCGGCGGACGTGCAGCCCGACGCCCCGGCCGGCGGAACGGTCGCGATACGGGTGGCGCGCTAGGAGCTTGGAGGCTATTTCGGCGAAATCGCGATCGAGCTCGGAATCATCCGCAACGGGTAGAGGGCGGCGCCGCAAGCCGCCCTCCCGGCATTCGCCGACGGCATTACCGAATCCACTGTAGACACGGCATCTAATTTCCCCTACAAATAGCCAAACGCTCTCCCGTGACGCATAGCTCGAGGAAAGGGGAACCCCGCATGAGATTCACCGGGATCATACTGGCGGCAACCGTGTTCGCGGCCTCTTCAGCGAGCGCCGCCGCGCTGCAGGCGCCGGCGGATTTCGCGACGGATTTTCCTTCCCGGCCGGCCGGCCTCCATCCGGCCGATGCGCGTCTCAACGAAAAGACGTCCGATGCCAAAAGCATCGAGAGAATCGCCTTCATGTCCGGCATCGGAATCGAGGCTGGAGCCGAATTGGGAGATTCCGAAGGCTTTCTGCCTTTGATCTTCATCGATGCCGGCATCGCGACACATGGCTTCGGTCTGCGGGGCCTCTATAAATCGATCTATTGGATAAATCAGGGAGGGGGCGAAATCATCGTTCGGCTCATCAAGCGGGAGTCCTCATATGTCTCCATGTATGGAGGCGGGGGCGTTTTTTCAACCGAAGATGACAGAGATTGGTACGCCGGTCTCGGAATCGAGTACGGACGCTCTTTGGGAAAACGTCTCAAAGGCGGCTTCCTGTGTTTTCAGCTCGGCAGCGACTTCACGCTCGATTCCGGGGAAGAGGCGGCTCCCATCATATATGCTGCCGCCGCGCTCCGCCATCGCTGGTCATTCGCATCCCGCGATCCGATCAGCAAATCTCAAGATCGCATCGAAAAATCCCACCGCGTGCATATCAGGGCGGGGCTGGGGGTGCCCGATCTGCTATCGGTGGGGTTGGGATTTAGATTCCATGATGTTTGGCATATCGAAGCCAGAGCCGGGCTCATTCCCGTCCCCGATCCTCCGGTCTCCGTCGTCTTGGAGGGCTATCGCATGCGCGACGAAAAGGGGTTTCAGCACGGTCCCTGCGCCGCCGGCGCGGTCGTGTTGAATTGGGACGGACAGGGCTATTACGCCGGAGGCGGCTATCGCATTCAAGCCGGCGGAGGAGATGTGCGGTTGGGCGCGGAGTTGCTCGTCTATTTCCGAGTCGCCGGGCTCGACTGGGGTTTGCCGGTCATGCCGGCGCCCGCCGTCTTTCTCGTATGGCGGCCATAGAAAATACGCATGGCTCATTTGCCCGAAGCGCCGCGATTGTTTCAGGTCCGCAGAAGATCGAGCGGCGCGGAATTGCTTTGAAATATCTTCCACTCCACTCGTACATCGCGTATACTGCCTCCTCGATAGGGCGATCTTCCGAGATAACCTGGCAAGGAGGAAACGATGGGGCCGATTCGTCGGATTGTTGCGCTCATTCCCATAGTCCTTTCCGCCGGCGTGATGCTTGTCCTCGGATGCGAGGAAGCGACCGAGCCGAAACCCACGGACCAGCAACTGCCGCTCAGCAACGAACGCATATTGAATCAGGTGTTGCTCGGAAGCTCGAGCAGTTACACCAGCATTTACAATCTGCACGACGACGGCAAGGGCTCCATCTTCTTTCGGAGCCTGCTCAACAACACGAGCACGATAGGAAAGATGAATCGAAACGGCGCGATCGTGTGGACCGACGCCTTGAAATCGCGCGAGCTCCATCCTGTTCCGGCCAATACGATCGGATTGGACGATGCCTTGCTCGCCGTCGGCGGGATCGATTACGACAGCGACGGCGGCCTCGATCACGGATACGTCCGGCTGAGAGGCGCGGGCGGCGCCTCTCTCTCGGAGGCGATTGCGAGCGTGCCGGATACGGCCGTTTACCTGAATTCCGTCGCGGTCATAGATTCGCTCCATTTCGTCGCGGTCGGCGGCGCATATATCGCGGGGTTACCCATACATCCGTATATCATAACGTTCGATCTCAACGCCGACAGCTCGCTCACGATAACGAATGAGCGCATATTTTCCGGCATGGAGTTTCAATATTTCAACGACGTCGTATCCGATCCGGCGAAGACGACCGCCGACGAGTTCTCATGCTACGCCACCGTCACGAAGCAAAACGCAGCGGGGGCAACCACGAGCGCCGCTGTCTGCGCCGTGGGGGGACCGAAACGCGGCGGAGCGTTATTCGGCGTTCAATGGACGGTCGATATCGAGCAGAGCAGCGCACTGCCAATTTGGATCAACGCGATAGCTCTTCGCGGCAATACGGTTTTCGTCGCCGGATCGGCCGACGCCGCGGAAAAAGCCGTATCGAGCGGCGGGTATTCCGATAACGGCTTCATCGCCTCGATTTCATCCGGCGGCGTTCTGAACTGGTTCAAAACGGTCAACATCAGCCAGCGGTCCGACAATTACAGCTCGATATTCGCGACGTCGAGCGCCCTCTATGTCGCCGGAGGCGTCTCGCATTACATGAACACGGAGGGCAACGCGCAGCGGGGCCTCGCGCTGCTTTCGGTTTTCGATCCCGCGACGGGCAACGCGCGGCATCACGCCGCTTTCGGGAACTACGACTATCAGTCGGCCTTTTACTCGATGTTCGTCGACGGAACGAGAGCGTTCTGCGCGGGCAGCACGAAATATTCCGTGCTGCACGGAACATATCAGGGTTGGCATGTCGAGATCAATTGCGACGGATTGGGCGCCAGCGGTCTTCGCGAATCGCCGGATATGACGGTGCCCGGATACGATCGAGCGGTGGAGTGCCCCGCTTGCGATGATTCACGCGCGGGCGACGCGCATGATCGTCGCCGGCCATGAGGACGCACTCAAGGAGGATACAGCATGCAACGCACGATCACCCGACTATCGCTGGTCGCCTTGATTCTCGGCGCAGTTGCCGCAGTTTCGAGTTGCGGAGAGGATAACGGAGTAGCTCCGAAACAGCCGGATGACTTCTGGCTGAGAACAAGCGGACCCTATGGCGGCGACATGAGTGCCCTGGCCATCAATTCAACGGGGACTATCTTTGCAGGAACAGGCGACGGCGTTTACCGATCGAGCGACAATGGGGAGCTCTGGGCGAGGTTAAACGGCTGGCCGACGAATTCAGAGGCACGGGCCATCGCCATCAATTCGTCCGGGGATATCTTTGCTGCAACGGGCAGCGATATATATCGATCCAAGGACAGCGGGAACACATGGACTCGTCTACGTATCGATGTGGCATCCATTGAGTTATATTCACTCTCGATCAGCGCAAGCGGACATATATTCGCCGGCGGCGCGTACGCTTCTGTTTACCGTTCCACGAACAACGGAGATACGTGGACGCGGGTGAAAACCGGCTCGATATCCGAAAATTCGGTTCTCGCTCTTGCCGTCGATTCGAGCGGGCATCTTTTTGCGGGCATTTACAATGAAGGCATTTATCGCAGCGTAGACAACGGATCGAGCTGGAGCCTCGTTCATACCTGCTCTGAGATCAACGCTTTCGCAATAAACGCGGATGGCCATATCTTTGCCGCGGGCTATGGCGGTGTTCGCAGATCCTTGGACAACGGAATTACCTGGACCGAGGAATCGACGGGTCTGACAATTTATGCCCTTTATTCGCTTGCGATCGATTCGAACGGGCACATCTATGTTGGGACCGCGCTTGGAAGTGTGTTTCGATCCGTCGATAACGGCGATAGTTGGACGCGTATTCATTATGCCTTGCCCCATACCGACGTCAAAGCGCTCGCTATGAACTCGAGCGGAGACATCTTTCAAGCTCGAGATTGGTATGGCGGCGTGTATAGATCTCAGAACAACGGCACAAGCTGGACACAAGTGAATAGGGGACTCGCAAATACCCAAGTGTCTGCTCTCGCCTTCAATGCCGGCGGTCACCTTTTTGCGGGAGCCTACGGCGAGGGCATATTTCGCTCCGAGAACGACGGGGACACGTGGGAGCAAATGAACGCCGGACTTGCCGAAACATTCGTCCATGCGCTCGCCGTCAATTCCAGCGATGACGTATTCGCCGGGATCATTAATAACGGCATTTATCGGTCCGAAGACGGCGGGCAAAGCTGGCTGCAGGTAATGAATGCCGGCATGACGCACATCTCCGTCGCCTCTCTTGTCATCAATCCGAGCGGGCACATTTTTGCGGGAACCTGGGGCTACGGCGTCCTGCGTTCCGTGAACAATGGCGACAGCTGGACACAGACAAATGCCGGGCTGCCGAGTAACGAAGTCAATACTCTCGTTATCGACGCGACCGGAGTCATCTTTGCAGGCATAGCCAACAATGGCATTTATCGTTCCGAGGATAATGGCGACAGCTGGATTGAGGTCAATACGGGGCTGCCGAACATGAGCTATGTTTTCTCCCTCGCCACGAGCGCGAACGGGCACATCTTCGCGGGGATAGCCAATAACGGCATTTATCGATCCGATGACGCCGGCGACAGCTGGACCCGTGTGTCCGAAGCTCAGGCCTATGCTCTTGCCGTCAATTCGAGCGGCCACATCTACGCGGGAGGATGGAAGAACGTATATCGGTCTCTCGACAATGGGAACAGCTGGCATCAGGTGAGCGGCGGCTTGCCGAATAGCATGGTCAGCGTTCTTGCCTTCAATCCGAGCGGGCATGTTTTCGCGGGAACGTATGACAGCGGCGTCTTTCGCAGCATCGAGCCGACGGATTGAACCGGCTCGCTATCGCGCGCTCGTCTCGTCGAGCCACCGCGAGACGCATTCGAGTCTTCGGCGATCGTTCAAGATCTCGGCGCTCCTGCGCGCGCCGACGATATTGCCCGCATAAAAGGGGAGCGTGAATCCGGCGAGCAGGTAGCCGCCCGTGTAATTCTCTTCCCTGAACAGCCAGTACACCGTGTAGATGAGCAAGCCGTCGAACACGAAGTGGCGCAGGCCGTCGCGCGTCCGCCCCGCGTACACTTGGCCCGCTCCCGGAATCGCCGCCGAGAGTACGCCCGCGAGCGTCGCGTTCTTTCGCGGAATTCCCGGACCTTCTTCCGCCCTTCGCGAGAGATAAAACGCCGCTTTCGCCGCGGCGGGCTCCTGAGCGTCGCCCGCGAGTCCCCGAAAGAGAGCCCTGCCTTCGCTCCAATCCCCGAGCGCGAGAAGGCACAGCCCGCGAAGAAACTCCGTCCGCGTGGAATCGGTTCGATCGACGGGCGCCTGCGCATCCAGCTCCGTCAAGGCGCGATCGAAGTCTCCCTCGTTGAAACGGGCGGCGGCGGTCAACCACAGCGCCGCGGATCGTCCGGCGGGATCGAGCGCGAGCGTCGCGGCCTCGGCGTACTCCGATGCGGCGGTCCTCCATTCGTTCCGCCGGAAGTAACATTGCCCGCTCATCAGGCGCGACCACCAGCTCGCCTTTCCGTCGTTCGCGAGAAAGGCGAATCGCCGGTATTCGGTCGCCGCGCGAAAGCAGTCCCCCTCGTCGGAGAGCGCGCCGGCGAAAGCCGCTATCTCGGCGAGCCGCTCCTTCCGCGCAATGTCCCCGCTATCGCTCGACGCTTCGCGTTCGATTCCGCACGTTGCGATGGGCGGCGGAAGCAGCCATTCGGGGATTTCCGGACGCCGCCCCGCGCCCGATCGTTCGCGGGCCGAATCGACGAGCTTCCCATTCGAATTCGTCGCGTAATATGGGCCGGCGCCGCTGTGGCACCTCACGAGCCTGTCGGCGGCAAGAACCATTCCCATGAACGGGCCGCTCTCATCGATCGCATCGAGGGCGTATTGCGAGCAGCTCGGCTCGAACGCGCAGCGGCCGAGCCGAAGATCGCTGATGTATCTCTGGTAGAAGCGGATCGAAGCCGAAACCGGAGAGGCGCCTCTCCCCGCTTCCCGCGATTCGGACGGAGATCGGGCTGAGGCCGAGGAAGCCAGGCACGCGGCGGCCGCGACCGCGAAGACGCGATATATATCGGCGCGTTCCATACGTTTCGCGGCCACGCTGCGCGGCGTTAGAAGGACAGGTATCCGACGCTGATACCCAGGTGGACCATGAAAATGCTGTCGTCCTCGATATAATCGAGCGTGAGGGATTTATTCCTTTCGCCTTCCCAGGGTATCCACGAGAATCGGATGGAAAGTCCCAGGGGAACGATCCCTCCGGCGAGCCAGCCGGTTCCGATTCCGGCTGCCGCGCCGAATTTCCACGCGGAGAGCTCGTCCGTTCTCGTGCCCTGCCGAATCAAACCGTCGTAGACGGCTATCGAGGCGCTTTCCTTGACCCGAAAGACCGCGGGGCCGATGCCGTATTCGAAATACCAGGCGTTCAAGCGCAGCAGCTGCCCGAACTGGGCGCCGAAACGGAGCACATCGAGATCGCTCGTGAGCGGCCAATCCGTCGTCGTCGGGCCCACGTACTTGTACAACGGCGTTCCGTTCGCATGGATATAATCGAAGAGAATGCCGACGTTGATCGATCTCGTGAGGAAGAGGCCCGTCTCGACGCCCAGTCCCCAGCACGAGTTCTTGTATTCATCGCTGATCTCCGTGCTCGAAAACTCCGGATAGAACAGATGCGCGCGCGCGTGCCAGCGCGGACGATCGCGATCCGCGCTTGGCGCGCTCGAAGGCTCGAAGGAGCGGTCTCCCGTCGTCCCTTCTCGAGCAACGCCGGGCGTCTCCGCTTGAATGACGATTTCCTTTTCCCGAATCCATCCGTCGACGGGGTCCTCGCCCCCCGATTCGATGCGGACCCACAATACGTCTTCGAAGAATTTGAACTGCGTCGCCGCCACATCGGTCCCGCTCGCCACCGTATTCAGCACCCATCCCCCCGCATCCGCGCCGCCGGGCCTATTCCACACGTCCACCGAATCACCCCGCGTATCCGCGGAGGTCACGGTTCCGTCATACGCCGAACCCTCCTTGTCCAAGGCCCCAGGCAAACCCGCGCCCCCGGGAATCCCCGTGTCTCGGACAACGACGTGTTCCGCGCCTCCCGAGGCCGAACCGCCGCAGATCGAGCCGAACATCGATCCGATCATTTCGCCGAGGCAGCTTCCGACGCAGGAGGAGAAGAAATCGTCCTTGTCGTCGTCCTTCGCGGCATGGGAATCCTTGGTGTCGCCGTCGCGAGTCGTCGCAACAGTCTCCTTGAGAACCCTCTTTTTTTCGATCTTCGCGGTGTCGCCCGCGGCGACGGCCGGCTGCGCCTCGGGCGCCGCCGAACCTTCGACGACCGTACCGAAAACGAGACAACCCGCGACGAAAAACATCGCGCCGGCCTTCGCGAATCCCATGATTTCTCCTTTTTTCACGAGAGCCCCTCCAAAGCGCACATTCGACGAGAGGCGTCATTGTCGCACGGCCTCGCGCCGCTCCGCAAGAGTATTCAATCGCTCGCGGGGGGCTGCTCCCGGCTCCCCGAATATCGGTCGATTGACGCCGCGCCGGCATTCCTGTAAGCTCCGCTCGAGCGCTGCGGCTCGCAACAGGGTGTACATCGTTTCGCCGCTCGATCCTCTTCCGGAGGTGCTGAAATGAACCGGAGGGAAGCTCTTCGCTATCTCGCGTTCACCGGGGCGAGCCTCGCGAGTCTCGGGTCCATATCGTCGTTCTTCAGCGCCTGCGCGAAACGCCAGTTCAGGGCGGAGCGGCTCGTGAGCGACAGATACGGAGTCACGATACTCGTCGACGGCCTCCGGGCCGATCTGTTTCAGGAAATGCTCGATGCCGGCGCCCTGCCGAACATCAAGAAACATCTCGTCGATCGAGGCACCCTCGTCGAGACGTGCGTCAGCACGTTCCCCTCGACGACGGGGCCGGCGCACCTTCCGTTCATCACCGGCGTCATGCCGGGCTACAACGATTGCCCCGGCCTTCGTTGGGTCGATCGCGGACGCCGCTCGCTCAGAGACTACTGCACGATCCACAACGTTCTCTTCAACGCCGATTTTCCGGGGGCCAACCACACGCTGTTCGAGATACTTCACGACGCGCGGACGGCCTGCATCTTCGATTTCGCCTCGCGGGGCGCCTCCGACGTTCTCAACGTGCCCGCCAAGACCCTGTGGTTCATGCTGACCGGCGAAATGGAGATCTGGAACAAGATGGACGGATACGCGGTCGACGCCTTTCGGAAGGTCTGCGGCAGCGGCCCGATCCCCCGCTTTTCGCTCGTCTGGATGCCCGCCATCGATCACATCGCGCACTTTCACGGCTCGCGCGAATCAATCATCCACGACCGGGCCGAGGACGTGGACAGGCATGTCGGCTCGATCATGAGGACGCTGGAGGAAAAGCGCATTTACGATCAAACACTCGTCTCCCTCGTCGTCGATCACGGTCTCGTCGACACGCAGCGCCACATCGACATCAGGGACACGCTCAAGAAATACGGCCTCAACGTGCTTCAAAACCTCATGGACAACGATCAGTTCAACTCCCTCCACCAGAACAACGCCGCTCGGGGCGTGAGCGGCAATTCTTTCGCGCTGCTTTATTTCGCGGTCAAGAAGGAAGGACGGCTGAGCACCCTGTCCTACGACTGGACGAGAAAGCTCGAGTATGACGAGCTGAGATCCTTCCCGAGCGGCGGAACGGCGAAGATCGATCTCGTGAGGCTGCTGCGCGGCGAGGAAGGGATCGAGCTCGTCATGGCCAAAGAACGGGAGAACACGCTCCTCGTCTTTTCGCGCGACGGAGAGGGAAGGATCGAGCGCGACTATTCCTCGTTCCGGTACTCCGTGAGCGGAAACGACCCGCTCGGCTACGCGGCGGATCCTCAGAGCTCGGCGCTCATCGACGGCCGGCACCACGGCAAGGACGAGTGGTTCATGGCCACGAGAAAGACGACCTATCCCGACGGCCTCTTCCAGATCGCCCAGCTCTTCGATTCGCAGCGCTGCGGGGACCTCGTCGTCACGGCGAAGGCCGGATGGGACCTCATGGATCAGGGCCACAAGGCCTCCCACGGCGGCCTCGAGCGGACCCAGATGCACGTTCCCTGCGTCGTCGCCGGGCCGGGGATCAGGCACGGCACGATTCCGATCGCCCGCACGGTCGACATCTATCCGACTTACCTCAAGTACCTCGGCATCCCTCGCTACGACGGGGAGGTTCTCGATGTTTTCATGTAGAGCGAAGGCGGTCGCGATCGCGATCCTCGCCGCGGCGATCGCGTGTTCGTCCTCGCCGCGCGCGGGGGAATACGAAGCGTCGACCGCTCCGGACGGCCGCTATCTGCTGCGCGTTTACCCGAAGTTCTTCTACACGAGCGCGTATTTCGACGACGCCGGGCGCGCGCGCAACCTGCCGGACGTATCCGGGCTGCTCTATTTCGAGCTCCCCGTTCAAGTGATGTACGGGATCACCGGATCGCTTTCGATCGGAGCGATCGTGCCCTTCGGCTGGACCTATCAGGAGGAGGAAACGCGTTCCGATCCCGTGAACCGGGTCGCCGTCAGGGAATTCTGGCTGACCCTTCAGCACAAGTGGCTCACCTTCCCCTTCGTATCCTCCTCCTCCCTCCGGGTCAAGGTGCCGCTCATGGAAAAGAAAGACTGGGAGGACGGACTCCACATCGGAGACGGACAGGTCGACATCTTTCCCGCATACCATTTCGATTACTTCAATCAGACCCGCTACTGGTACGTTCAGTTCGGGGCCGGATACAAGTTCCGCCTGAAAAAGGGCGGCTACAAGCCGTGCGACGAGATCAGATTCTACGGTCAGGGAGGCTATGAGCTCTTTCCCGATCTGAGGATGCGGTTCTACCTGCTCGCCGATCTCGTGAAATTCTCGAACGGCGATTTCCCGGAGGTCGATCGCGAGGTTTTCGAGCACGACGGCAACCTGCACTCGTTCGGCTACGGCGTGTCGCTCTGGCCGCGGCCCACGTTCCGCGTGGAACTCACGACGCTCGGCGATTGGTCCGGCACGAATCAATACCGGGGCATTCGGTGGGAGATCGGCATTACCAAGATATTATGATTCGGGATACGGGTCGAGCGGGAGCTCCGGAGCGGACCGATCGGTCCTCCCTCACCAATCCGGCCATTCCTTCTTGAGGAGAAACGTCTCTCCGAGACGAGCGTTCAGGTATTCGCGGGAGCGCGGCGCCTCGATCACGCAATCCGCGCGGATGTAATCAGCCGCGTCCACCCGCACATCGAACGTGATGTAATCGCCGTACGATCCGCGGAACGAAACGGCCCTGTCCCGCGCGCTCGCCTTCGGCAAGCGGTTCAGATAGCGCGCGAGCTCGTAGTGCGTCGCGAGCTCGAGCCTCGGACGCGCCGTGACGAGGTTTTTCCAGCCATGCGGCAAGAGCCCGTGCTGGCCCCATTGCACGTCCAGCCGCGGACGCTGCCCCGAGGCCTTCGCGTCCATGAGGCAGGCATCCGTTCTGAGCACGGTGCGATGCCAGAGCGTGAAAACGTCCGTCGCCTTAAGGGTCACCGGATCGTACTCCACCCATGCGATTTCGTGGTCGAGGGACTTGCCTCTGCCCGCGAGCAGGACGTCGTCCTCGAAGAAGACGTGATAGGCGACGAGCGGCTTCGACGGGTGAAAAACGGCGAAGACCGAGACGACTCGATACGGTTCGTCGGCGTGCAGCATGAGGACCGGAGCGAACCGGATCGCGAGCGTATGCCTGTCGACTCCGCCGTCGACGCACGCGGAACGCGAGCGGGACGATAGGTCCGCCTGCCCCCCGCAGGAGACCGCCGCGCACGACAACAGCACCGCGGCCACG
>JAGUZZ010000221.1:0-3197 GCA_020060525.1 bacterium
CCGCGCCGTCGAGCACCGCGTTCGCCACGTCGCTCGCCTCCGCGCGCGTCGGACGCTCCGAGGCGACCATCGACTCGAGCATCTGCGTCGCGACGATGACCGGCTTCGCGCGCTCGCGCGCGAGCGCGACGATCCCCTTCTGCCTCGCCGGCACGTCCTCCGGCGGGATCTCGACGCCGAGATCCCCCCGCGCCACCATGATTCCGTCGGCGGCGTCGACGATCGCCTCGATCCGGTCGAGCGCCTCCCGCTTCTCGATCTTCGCGATAAGCATCGCCGGAGAGCCGTGCGCGTCGACGATCTTCCGGACCCGGGCCACGTCGGCGGCGCTCCGCACGAAGGAGAGGGCGACGGCGTCGACGCCGAGCGAGAGGCCGAACGCGAGATCGCCTCGGTCCTTTTCCGTGAGAGTGGCGCCTCCGACGCGGGCGCCGGGGATGTTGAGCCCCTTGCGCGAGGTGAGCATCCCCCCGTCCGCGACGCGGCAGCGCACGTCCGTCCGCGAGATCGATTCGACGACGAGATGGATCGTGCCGTCCGAGAGATAGATGTCGTCCCCGACGTCGACCTCGCGCGGGAGGCGGGGGTACGCCACGTGCGCCCCGCGCTCGTCCCCCGCGATCTCGCGCGTCGTGAGAACGAAGAGCTCGCCGTCGCGCAGCTTCGCCCTGCCGCCCCGCATCTCGCCGACCCGGATCTTGGGCCCGGCGAGATCCTGCAGGATCGTGAGCCCGGGAGAGAGCCGGCGGAGCGTCTCGTACACCGCGCGGTGCTCCGCCCGCGTCCCGTGGGAGAAGTTGAGCCGCGCCGTGTCCATGCCGGCCTCGATGAGCGCGGCGAGGGTTTTGCGGTCGCGGCACGCGGGCCCGATCGTGCAGACTATCTTCGCGAATCGTTTCACGTCTCACCTCCGGGGCGCCGGGAGCGCCGTCCGCGGCATTGTAGGCCGCAATCGCCTTGCGTTCAAGCCTCCGTTGTGTTACATATAGCCGATCCCGCGCCCGGGCCGGGAGCCAATCATGAAACGAAGAGTGCTGCACGTCATCTATTCGCTCTATCGTGGCGGCGCCGAGCGCGTCATCGAGACGCAGATCCTCTGCGGAGACCGCCGCCGGTACGAGATCCTCGTCTGCTCGATCACGGGCGGCGGCGATCTCATCGACCGCATGTCGAACGCCGGCGCCCGCGTCTTCCTCCTCGGCAAGCGCCGCCGCGGAGATTTCACGGCCGCGACGAAGCTCGCCAATCTCATCAACGTCGAGCGGGTGGACGTCCTCCACCTGCACAACTCGCCCGGCATGTTCTGGGGAACGGTCGCGCAGTCGCTCTGCGGCAGGCGCGTCCCGATCGTCCGCACCGAGCACAACCCGTATCTGCCCGGCTCGATGCCCCGGCTCTTCCGCATGCTCTATCCGCGGTTCACGAAACGGGCCCGGCGCGTCGTCTGCGTCTCCGAGGTCGTCCGCCGCTCGTTCGTCGACGCCTTCCCGGCGCTCGCCGACAGGTACGTCGAGCTCCCGAACGGGATCCGCGTGCAGGACTACGAGAAGCTCCCGCCGCGACACGAATGCCGCGCCCAGTTCCATCTCGCCCCGGGAGAGCGGCTCGTGGGAACGGTCGGCCGCATGTCCCCCGTGAAGAATCACAAGCTCCTCATCGAGGCCTTCGCGCGCGTCCACGAGAAGGCGCCCGGCGCGAACCTCGCGATCATCGGCGAGGGGGAGCTCCGCGCGAAGCTCGCCGACTACGCGGCCGATCTCGGCGTGAGCGAATACGTTTCGCTCGTGCGGGAATCGAAGAAGATCGACTACTTTTACGGCGCGCTCGACGTCTTCGTGCTCTCCTCGGACTCCGAGGGGATGCCCCTCACGCTCCTCGAGGCGCTCGCTTCGGGCGTGCCGGTCGTCGCGACGGAGGTCGGCGGCATCCCCGAGGTGGTCGAGAGCGGAAAGACCGGCTACCTCGTGCCGAAGGGCTCCGCCGAGTTCCTCGCGAAGCGGATCGTGGAGCTTTTGCAGGATCCGGCCAAGGCGCAGGAGATGGCGATCGCGGGGCGCGCGATGGTGCGGGAGAAATTTCCGGCCGAGAAGATGGTCGCCGGCATCGAAAACATCTACGACGAGGTGCTCGCCTGACATGCTGAAACGCCGTCTCGGCAAAACGGACATGAACGTCTCGGTCGTCGGCTTCGGCGGGATCCCGATTCAGGGGGTCTCGTTCGAGGAGGCGGACCGCGTCTTCGCGAAGGCTCTCGACGAGGGGATCAACTTCTTCGACAGCGCCCGCGCGTACACCGACAGCGAGGAGAAGATGGGCCGCGCGCTCGCGCGCTCCCGCGACACGATCTACCTATCGACCAAAGCCCTCTCGCGCACCGGCGCCGGTCTCGGCGACGAGATCGAAACGAGCCTCAGGAACCTCCGCACCGACCGGATCGACCTCTACCAGCTCCACTCCGTCGGCACCCTCGCCGAGCTCGACGCGATCTTCGAGCCGGGAGGCGCCTACGAGGCGCTCCTCGCGGCGCGCGCGGCGGGCAAGGTCCGCTGGCTCGGGATCACCGGCCACTCGCGGGAGGTCATCCTCCGCGCGATCGAGAGCGGGCTCTTCGACACGGCGCAGTTTCCGTTCAATCCGATCGAGGACGAATGGTCCGAGGCCGTGATTCCGGCGGCGAAAAAAGCGGGCGTCGGCACGATCTGCATGAAGCCGCTCGCCGGGGGCGCCATCCGGAACCACAGAGCGGCGCTGCGCTACGAGCTCTCGCGAGGCATGGACGTCGTGATTCCCGGAATGGACGCGATCGAGCAGGTCGCGGAGAACGCCTCGGTCGGCGACAAGCTCGAGCCGCCGAGCGAGGGCGAGCTCGTCGATCTTCACGCGGAGAAGGTTCGCTGGGGGGAGAAGTTCTGCCGCCGCTGCGGCTACTGCCAGCCCTGCCCGAACGGGCTCAACATCCCGTTCCTCATGCTCATCGACGGGTACTACACGCGCTACGAGCTCCGCGACTGGGCGCTCGCGCGTCTCGGAACGCTCGCGAAGAAGTTCTGCGATTGCGCGGCGTGCGGCGAATGCCTCGCGAAGTGCCCGTACCACCTGCCGATTCCGGATATGATGAAGGACGCGGCGAAGCGGATCGTCTAGGCCGCGAAGCGCCGGCGCCGCGCATCCGGCGCTCCCGCCCGCCCGGCCCGCGA
>JAGUZZ010000147.1:0-7872 GCA_020060525.1 bacterium
CTCCGGCCGGATCCCTCGGGCCGCTCTCGTCCGTGGTCGGCGTCGACGGCGCGCACCGCGCGCTCGTCGAGAACCTGCTCGGCGACGTGTACCTGTTCGAGGATCCCGACGCCGCGTTCGCCTTCGTCGCCTCCGAGGCGGGGAGCCGCGCGACGGCCGTCGCTCTTTCCGGCGTCGCCGTCTCGCGCGCGGCGGGGATCTATTTCGCGGGCGGCGCGACGGAGGAGTTCTCGCTCCTCGGGCGGAGCGGCGACCTCGACCGCGCTCGAGAAGCGATCCCCGCTCTCGAGGCCGAGATCGCTTCCGCCGAATCCGAATGCGGCGAGGCGCGCGCCGCTCGGGAGAGGCTCGCCGGCCGCGCGCGGGAGATCGAGACCGAGCTCGCGGCGCTTCGCGGGGAGCGCGCGGCGCGCAACGAGGAGCTTCAGGTCCTCGAACGCGATCTCGCGGGCTGCCGTGAAAAGGCGGCCCTCCTCATGAGAGCCGTCGACGAGATCGAAACGGCGCGCGTCGAGACGCTCTCGAAGCTCGAGGAGATGAAGCTCTCCCTCAAGATGCAGGAGGAGCTCGGCTCCCCGGCGGACGGAGCTGAGATGGAGAGCGAGCTCGCCTCGCTCCAGAAGCGCAAGGAGGAGCTCGAGGCGGCCACCACGGAGCGCCGGGTGGCGCTCGCGTCGCTTCGCGGCGGCCTCGAGAAGGACCGCGAGGAGCAGCGGGGGCTCGCCGAGATGGAGCAGCAGTTCCGCGCGATCGCGGACGAGCGGCGCAGGGAGATCGATGAATCGACGGTCGAGCTCGGGGAGCTCGAATCGGGGATCGCCTCGGAGCGGGGGACGGTGCGGGGTCTCCTCGACGAGGAGACCGGCTTCGAGCGGTCGCTCGACGCGCTCGCCGGCACGCTCGAGGAGCGCGGGGCCGAGGCGGAGGCCGCCGAGAAGGAGCTCAAGGCCCGCGCGGCCGAGCGCGAGCGGCTCTTCGAGAAGCTGAACGAGACGAAGATCGCCCTCTCGACGATCGGCGCGCGGATGAGCGGCCTCGTCGAGAAGGGGAAGGAGCTCTACGGGGAGGACCTCGGCTGCTACCTCGAGGGGGAAGAGCTCCCGCTGACCCCCGAGGAGGAGGCGATCACCCGCGAGATGCTCGACAAGGAGCGCCGGAAGCTCGAATCGATCGGCCCCGTGAACCTCGCCGCGGTCGACGAGTACGCCGAGAAGAAGACGCGCCTCGACTTCCTCGAGGCGCAGAAGGCCGATCTCGTGAAGGCCGCCGGGGAGCTCGTCGAGGCGATCGGCAAGATCAACTCTCGGGCGCGCGAGCAGTTCCTCGAGACGTACAACGCGGTCCGCGCGTATTTTCAGGAGACGTTCAAGATCCTCTTCGAGGGGGGCGAGGCGGACCTCGCCCTCGGCGAGGGCGTCGATCCCCTCGAGGCGGACATCATCATAACGGCCCGTCCGCGGGGCAAGCGCCTCCAGGACATCGCGCTCCTCTCGGGCGGCGAGCGGGCGCTGACGGCGCTCGCGCTCCTCTTCGCCCTCTACAAGGCCAAGCCGAGCCCGTTCTGCATCTTCGACGAGGTCGACGCTCCCCTCGACGACGCCAACATCCAGCGCTTCGTGCGGATGCTGCAGGTCTTCAAGAAGGACACGCAGTTCATCATCATCACGCACAACAAGCGCACGATGGAGGCGGCCGAGCAGCTCTACGGCGTGACGATGGAGGAGCGCGGCGTCTCGCGCGTCGTCTCGGTCGATTTCGCGGGCATCGAAAAGGTCATGAAGAACCGGGAGACGGCCGGGCGCGCGATGCTGCCGTCGGAGATCTCGTCGAGCAACTAGCTCGGCCGCGAACGTCCGGAGGTGGACGGTGCTGCTCGTCAAATACGCCCTGATCCTGCTCGCGGGCGGCGTCGTCGGCGTCGTCGCCTCCTTCGCCGGCCTCGGCGGCGGCGTCATCATCGTTCCCCTGCTCATGTTTCTCGGCTACCCCGCCCAGCGCGCGGTCGGCACTTCGGTGCTCGCGATACTCGTCATCGCCGTCTCGAGCATCGCCGCGCACTACCGCCTCGGCAACATCGATTACCGCGTCGGGCTCCTCATGGGGGTCGGCGGGATCTTCGGCGCCCAGATCGGCGCGATCCTTCTCGAGGACGTCTCCACGGCGGCGTTCAAGAAGATATTCGCGCTCATCCTCGCCGCGATGTCCATCTACCTGTTCTTCAAGAAATAGGACGAAAGACGCATGAAGGGGCTGCTGCGCGGACTTCGGAAAACCAAGGAACGCCTCTTTGGCTCGATCCAGCAGATCCTTTCGGGCGGAGCGCTGGACGAGGGGGCGATCGAGGATCTCGAGGCGGTTCTTCTCGGCACGGACATCGGCGTCGAGGCGACCGAGCGGATCATCGAGCGCCTGCGCGCAAGCACGGGCGCGGGCGCCGGGGCGGCCGAATACCGGCGCATCATCGGGGCGGAGCTCCTCTCGATCATCGGCGAAACGCCGAAGCCGCCGCCGCCCGCGGGCGCCCCGCGCGTCATCGTCGTCATCGGCGTAAACGGCGTCGGCAAAACGTCCACCATCGGAAAGCTCGCGTATCGCCTGAAGAGCGAGGGGCGCTCCGTGCTCCTCGCCGCCTGCGACACCTTTCGCGCCGCGGCGATCGATCAGCTCGAGCTGTGGGCCGAGAGGGCGGACGTCCCCCTCGTCCGCCAGCAGATGGGGTCCGATCCCGCCGCCGTCGCCTTCGACGCGGTGCAGGCGGCCCGCTCGCGCGGCGTCGACGTCGTCATCGCGGACACGGCGGGGCGGCTGCACACGCGCGTGAACCTCATGGACGAGCTGCGCAAGGTGTTCACCGTCCTCTCGACGCGCATGGAGGGGGTCGGCCTCGAGGGCTGGCTCGTACTCGACGCCAACACCGGACAGAACAGCCTCCGGCAGGCGGAGGCTTTCACGGCGGGCCTTCCCATCACGGGGCTCGTCCTCACGAAGCTCGACAGCACGGCGAAGGGCGGCGCCGTCATCGCCATCCAGCAGAAGCTCCGGATTCCAGTTCTCTACGTCGGTCTCGGCGAAGGGATCGACGACCTCGCGCCGTTCGACGCGGAGGAGTTCGTCGCCGGCATTCTCGGGGAATAGGATTTCATCCTCTGCAGCCGTCACTGTTCACATGAAACACCGCGAAAGCCCGCACCTGAGGATTTCGACGACGGGAGCGTCGGCCAGTGCGGCCGGCGCCGCGTCCCCGCCTGGATCCCGTGCTTGCAGCCGGTCTCCTCGTCGGCGACAAAGAAATATTCGGCTGCGAACGTGCGTTCGGAGCCGCCCATTTCGCTCTATTTGAAGCAGTTGGGCGGCACGCAACCAACCGTTGACGCGGTGTCAACAAGCTTCTCGTTGACAGCCGAAGAATATCGGAATAAAATTATATGCACAATCCATAGACAAGGTGGAAATCCATCGTGGAGGGCTACGGCATGCGCTTGCTGTTTGTTTCTTTCATGCTTTCGCTTTTCTGGCCGCTCGGCGCATTCTCACGGACCTGGTACGTCCGAAACGATGGAACAGGCGATGCGCCGACGATCCAGGCCGCCGTGGATAGCGCCTCGAGCGGGGATACCGTGCTCGTGGGACCGGGAACATATTCGAGCGCGAACGGATGGCCGGTTATCATCGAAAACAAGAATGGCCTGACGGTATTGAGCGAATCGGGACCCGGCGCCACTCAATTAATAAACGGCATGCTCCTGAACCACGCAGACTCTACAAGCGTGATTGGATTTACGTTGGAAAGCATCGACTGCGGCCTAATAATATGGTGGTCTCACGATGTGCTCGCAGAGAATAACGTTATTCGCAATGTGTCTATGTCATCTGGTCTTGCTTTGGAGGTTGTAAGCGAGACGGTAATCAGGAACAATCTCGTTTACAACTGCGGGTATTTTGGCATGCATATATACGACGCCTCGGGAGATATCGAAGTCAGCTTCAACACCATCGCCCATTGCGCAATGTGGGGCATTTACACGGACGCGGCGCCGATGCTCATAGCAAACAACATCATATGCTTCAATAACGGAGGCATAAGCTCGCTCAATCCATGGTGGAGCATATTTTCCTGCAACGATGTATACGGAAACGGCACGAATTATAGCCTTTGGGGCATGGGCGATCCCACGGGCATGAATGGCAATATCTCCGCAGACCCCCGCTTCTGCGGCGTCGATCCGGCCGTTTCAGGAAACTACTTTCTTCAATCGATATCCCCGTGCGCGCCAGGCAACCATCCCGATGGATATTCATGCGGGCTGATTGGAGCACGGCCCGTCAATTGCGGCACAACGAGTACGGAACAAACTACTTGGGGACGCATCAAGTCGTTGTATAGATAGCAGGAGGCCTTATCCAAGAAGGGTCCGCGGCTATAAATGGTCCAGGCTTATTTATAATCGAATGGTCCTCATATGTTGCAGATGCTTTGCACGATAGAGAGATATCTATGCTGTGGCTTATCATCGTGATTTATCTAGTGTTCTCGATCGCTTGTGGCACACGTCTCAAGATCCGCATGCTATGGCAGGTATAAGAATGATTATTATACAGCTTAATATTATAATAAATACTAAGGCCATTGCTGAGATAGCATTATCCTTTCTGCATTTGCTTTTGTGCCTTCTGCTGATGTCCCTATATGCAGTTTCGAGTAGTGCAACTACAATTCGAGTAAGACAGGATGGAACAGGGGACGCGAATAGCATCCGCGCTGCTCTTTTATTGGCGCAACCGCACGATACCGTCCTCGTATCTCCTGGATATTATTGGGAAGCACCCATCTACTTGATCCAAATGGCGATTCACTTAATTAGCGAAGCTGGGCCACAAGAGACAACCATCAAATTATTGAAAACCTCCTCGGATGACGTGACCATTATTGAAATGAAAGATATTATCGGGCCATGCTCCATTGTTGGCTTCACTATCACAGGCGCGAGCGGAGGATTCCTTGATCTGGGCGGGGCTATCAACTGCAACAATTCAGCGCTGGTCATTAGAAACAACATTATCACATATAATTGGTGCTCTAACAGCGGCGCCATATTCTGCACCGGAAGCCCAGCACCCACCATCGAAGGGAACCTGATCTACGACAATGAACAGTGGGCGAACGGGACGATAGGTGTCGCCGATTGCTCCCCGATCATTCAGAATAATACAATAGTGTACAATCAAAGCACAGATGGCACATCGGCTCTGTGCATCACAGGAGGATCCTCGTGGCCCATAATAAGAAACAACATAATTGCCCATAACTCTTCCAATGCCGTTGGTCCGGCGATATTCGCCACGACGCCGATGGCTCAAATAGCATTTGAATGCAACGATGTATGGGACAATGCTCCTACAAATTATGGCGGCACCTTTGCTGATCAAACGGGTATCAACGGCAACATTTCGCAGGATCCGCTCTTTTGCGGTGTAGTGGCGAGCGGCAATTACTACTTGCAGGCAGGATCGCCTTGCGCCGGCGCGAACGTGCCGGCCAACTGCGCTGGAATCGGGATGGGATGCTATCCGGTCAACTGCACTGTAAGTATCGAAAGTAATTCATGGGGAGGAATAAAGGCGTATTTCAAGGAGAAAGAAAGATGAAAGAATATAGGCGACTATGCCGTATTGGGAAATCATCGAGATTGATGAATATTGTATTGCTATCGTTGGTTCCGCGTCTTTCCGGTGACGGGCTCGTGGCGGACGGCGGAGGGGGTCGGGTGGAGCGCGCCGTGGGAGAAGGCGGGAGGAGATTATACGCGGGGGCTCGCGGGGAAGAGCGTGACGCTCAAGGCCGCCAAGGGAGTACAGGAGATCTCGTCCAACGTGACGTTCATCGTGATGGACTGGGTCTCGGGGAGGCTTCCCAACAACGGGCTCATTCTCGTGCCGTCGGGGAAGGATCTCGAAGAGTCGGCCGCACGGTTCGGGTTCGACAAAGGAAGCCTGAAGCTCAGGATCGAGTGGAGCGAGTAGCCTCGGCTCTGATCGCTTTTCCGTGAATGAACATCGCGATAGCTCGTCCAATTGAGGGTCGCCGCGTGGCGCACGCGACCATTATTGGGCGGTGCTCTTCAATTTCATATTTTCCTCCAATAAATGCGGTTTCACTCAGAGCGCGTTTATCAGGTTGGAATCAGGTCATGAATCAGGTCATGACTCCTTGACAGGCGCGCTTCCGCGACGTAGAATGATAAAAAGAGCCCCCTTGAGGGGCGTGAATACCTTCGGGGCGGGGTGAAAGTCCCCACCGGCGGTACAGCCCGCGAATGAGCCGAGCGCTCACCGATCCGGTGCGATTCCGGAGCCGACAGTCACAGTCTGGATGGGAGAAGGTGCGTATCGCTCACCCGGGCCGCGTTGCATCCCGAGCCTTCCCATCCATGGTAAACCCGAACATCCGCCCTCGGCGCGATCGTTCCGCGGGCGGCGCGAGGCGGCATCATGAGCACGGAAGAGGAATATATCCGGAGAGCCCTCGAGCTTGCGGGCACCGCTCTCGGCGAGACCTTCCCGAACCCTCTCGTGGGAGCCGTCGTCGTGAAGGACGGCGAGATCGCGGGCGAGGGGTATCATCGCGGCGCGGGACACCCCCACGCCGAGATCGAGGCGATCCGCGCCGCGGGGGAGCGAGCGCGGGGCGCCACGCTCTACCTCAACCTCGAGCCGTGCTGCCACGAGGGGCGGACGCCTCCCTGCACGGGCGGAATCCTCGAGGCGGGGATCGCGCGCGTCGTCTTCAGCATGTACGATCCGGATCCCCGCGTGCGGGGCAAGGGAGCCGCGGCGCTGCGCGCCCGCGGCATCGAGACGATCGGCGGCGCTCTCGTCGCGGAGGCGCTCGAGCTCAACCTGCCCTACGTTCACCGGAGCCTCACCGGGGAGCCCTTCGTCGTCATCAAGCTCGCCTCCACGCTCGACGGGCGGCTCACGTGGGGGGACGAGCGGCGGCTCTCCGGGGGCGCCGAGCAGAGGTATGTCCACCGCCTGCGCGCGTGGACCGAGGCGATCGCGATCGGGATCGGCACGATCGAGAAGGACGCGCCGCGCCTCGACCGGCGGTTCCACCGGGACGACATGGCGCCTCCCGTCCGCATGGTCTTCGATTCGGAGCTCCGTTTTCCGCACGACTACCCGTGGCTCGTCCGCGGCGAGCGGGTGATCGTCTACTGCAGCACGCACGGCGACAGGGAGCGGCGCACGCGCCTCGAGGCGGCGGGCGCCGAGATCGTGCCCCTGCCCGCGGGTCCCGGGGGCGTCGATCTCGAGTACTGGCTCGACGACGTCGCCGAGAAGGGGATCACGTCCGTCCTCGTCGAGGGGGGCGGGGAAGTGGCGACCTCGTTCATCCGCGACGGGCTCTTCGAGCGGCTCGTTCTCTGCTACGCGCCGGTCGTCGGCGGCGCCGGCGCCGTCGGCTGGTATCAGGGGAGCGAACCTCCCGAGTGGCTCGCCGAGGAAGGGCTCGCCTTGACGCGCCTCGAGGCGCTGGACAACGACGTCGCCGCCGTGTACGATTCGCCGTCGATCTCCGCCTACCTCGAGACGGTGAGAGAGGAAGAGAAGATTGTTCACTGGTCTGATTGAGTCGGTCGGGGTCGTGCGCTCGATCCGGAAGCTCGCGCGCGGCGCGCGGATCGAGATCGAGACGGAGCTCGCGGACCTCTCCCTTGGGGAGAGCGTCGCGGTCGACGGCGTCTGCCAGACCGTGGCGGAGACCGCGCGAAACCGCTTCTCCTGCGACGTGCTCCCGGAGACGCTGCGCGCGACGACCTTCGGCGCCCTGCGGCCGGGCTCGCGCGTCAACCTCGAGCGTGCGCTCGGCGC
>JAGUZZ010000122.1:0-3037 GCA_020060525.1 bacterium
CGCGAAGGCGACGGCGAGAGCCGCGGCGGAGAGCGCGTTCATGGCGCCTCCGCTTCGTAGGCGCCCGCCCGAAGCAGGCGTTCGCCGAACTGCGGAAAGGTGTCGCGCCCGGAGAAATGCGACGCGACCGCCTTCGCGGCGAGCCCGGTCGCCGCTCCCAACGCCGCGAAAATCTCATCGAGCGTGCCGGCGTCGGGAACGAATCGGATCTGGAATTCTCGGATGGATGGGAGGATCGAGGCGTCGTAGAAAGAGCGAAGAAAAACGCCGGCCGAGATCCCGGAGCGGCCGGAGAACTCGCGCGCGATGTCGAGTCGGATCCGCTTCCTCTTGTCGATCCAGCCGCCCGTTCGTTTCATCGATGAGCGCCCCCGAGCGATACCGAAGGCGATACAGCCCGGGCGGCCGGCTCATTCACGGCCGTCCCGGCGCTCGGTCCATGGCTCAGAACGCGCCTCGCGGCTCCGGCTCCTTCCCTTCCCCCCGCCCCGAGGCGCCGGGCGCACCCGAAACGGAAAAAGGGCGGAGGATCCGTACGGTCCTCCGCCCTTTGAAAATTTGCCGCCTGATGGTGAACCTCAGCTCCATTTGGGGAAAGCGATCCTAAGGGACTCTCACCGGAGCGTTGCTGGTTCGGCCCGTTTCCGGGTGGGAACCTTTCCCAGATAAGCGGCTCATCTCCTAGGGGAAGAGATGGGGTTTGTTGGTAGGATGGGACCGGTTCCGCGGTATCAGGCGGCAAACCCTGTTTGCGACTTCTTGTCGGTCAGACTACGCGCTAGTCTTACCTCCGCGTCGTATTTCGATTCAAGTTTCTTGTTGCGTCCCTGAGATAGCCTTTTTTCTCTGACCTATATTAGAATACCCACTATCATTATACACTTCAATGGGTATTTGCACTCATTTTCCGTAAACATTTTATCTCTTTGTCAATAAAAGACTTGCGCTATCAATGCGCCCGCTACTCCACCAGCCCTATCTTTATCGCGTACCTCACGAGCCCCGCCGTATCGTGTATGTTCAATTTTTCCATGATATTGGCTCTATGATTCTCGACCGTCTTGCGGCTAATGAAGAGGGCCTGCGCGATCCGCGGGCTCGTATATCCTTCCGCTATATACTGAAGTATCTCTCTCTCCCGCTTCGTGAGCAGGGCGAACTCGTCCGTTTTCTTCCCCCTCTGCCGGTGCTTCGCGTAGGATCCGAGCAGCGTCCGCGGAAAGTTCGAGCTGAGATACGTCTCCCCGGCCATGACGGCCTTGATGGCCGCGATGAGCTCGTCGAGCGGCGATTCCTTCACGAGGAATCCGTTCGCCCCGGCCTCGAGCGATTTGAAGACGAACGGGGGCTCGTCATGAATCGTGAGCATGATGATCTTGACGTTCGGCAGGTGTTTGCGTATGCGCCGCGCCGCCTCGATGCCGCTGAGACGGGGCAGCATGAGGTCCATGATGACGAGATCCGGCTTGAGCTCCTTGGCGAGCTTGACCGCCTCGAGCCCGTCCCCCGCCTCCCCGACGATCTCGACGCCGCGACCCTCGAGAAGGGGGCGGAGCCCTTCGCGGACGATCGTATGGTCCTCGACGAGAACGGCACGAAGCCTATCGAGCATGATGCCCCTCGAGAGGTATCTTGACCCGCACCTGAGTGCCCTTTCCGGGCGAGGATTTGATTTGGAAAGAGCCGCCCAGGAACTCGACCCGCTCCCGCATCGATACGAGACCGAGCCCCTTTTTTCTTCGTATCCCCTCGTTGATCGAGAATCCCTTGCCGTTGTCTTCGCAGTTCAGTATAGCAAACGGGTAGCCCTTTGCCAGCATAATTTTCACCCTCGAGGCGCCGGAGTGCTTGCGGACGTTCGCGAGACACTCCTGAACAACCCGGTAGAGCGCGACCGAGACGGGGCGCGGAGGCTGCGTATCGAAGCCGGCCGAGGAGAGCCTGACGTCGATCCCCGATTCCCGCTTCCACTCGCCGGCGTACCATTCGAGCGTCGGGACGAGACCGAGCTCGTCGAGGAGCGCCGGGTGGAGCGACTTCGAGAGGTTGCGCATCGAGTTGGCGATCGATCGTATCTTCTCCCTGGCGCCGGCGAAGGCCTCCTTCGTTCGGGCGTCGGGAGCCGGATACCTCTTTTCCATGGCCGCGAGATCGAGATGGAGCCCCGCGAGCGTCTGACCGAACTCGTCGTGGAGCCGCAGCGCGCACTGCCGGCGCTCTTCCTCCCCCGCCTCGCGGAGCCGCGCGTTGAGCGCGTGGAGCTCGGCCTCGCGCGCTTCCAGCGTATCGATGAAATCGAGGCGCTCGACGGCGATGGAGAAATGTCTGCCGACGCTCTCGAGAAAATCGTTGAGCTCGGACGTTATGTGCTTCTTTCTACCGAATCCGATGACGAGAAGATAGTCGGTCCTGCCTCCCGTTCTGAACACGAAGCCGAGCGTCATCTTGAGCCCGATCCGCTTCCGAACGTCCGTCGGTCCGCCCCGGTAGTTCGGCATCGCGTCTTCGATGACGATCGCGCGCTTCGACTTCATCATCATGGAGAATGCCTTCGCGCTCACCGGAACGCGCCTCACCGCGGAAGCGTATTGAGGGGGAAACCCGATATAATCGATGAGCTCCGCGTATTCCGCCGCGCGTTCGACGCGGTACATCGCGACCCCCGTCGCGCCGATGTAATCCCTGATAACGCCGAACATTTTTCGAAGGACGACGGAGCGGCGGCCCGAGGAGACCATGCTGTTGTGAAGCTTGGCGAACATCGAGAGCTCTTTCGCCCGCCGCTTCGTCTCGCCCTCGCGCTCGCGGAGCTTCTCCACGAGCTCGACGCGATCGAGGGCGATGCCGAACTGCCCGGCGGCCGTCTCGAGAAAGCGGCGGACTTCGCGCCCGATTTCGCTCTCCGCCTTGAGCCCGAAGATGACGAGATACTTGCGTTTCGCGCCCGCCCTGAACACGAGGCTCATCACCCGGCTGAACCCCATCGCCTTCCGTATGTCCCCCCGGCCTCCCCGGTGCCGCGGCATATCCTCCTCCA
>JAGUZZ010000136.1:0-3401 GCA_020060525.1 bacterium
ACCTCGTCGGCATGGCCCGCGAGTGGGGCTTCGAGACGGACAAGCTCATATACGTCGATCAAACGCCCGTGCAGTAGCCGCGCGTCGCCGCGGGGGAGACGTTCATGGTGATGGCAGCTCTCGCGGCCGCGGCCGCCGTCGTGCTTCTCGCGTTCGGATTCCTGCGCGGCCGATACGAGCCCGCGCTCCTCGACCGGCGCGCGCGGCGGCTGCTCGGAGCCGCCCTCGCGCTCATGGCAGCCTTCGCCGGGTTCTGGGCGTTTTTCGGCATCAGCGAGATGGCGGGCGGAGACAGGAGCGGCGTCATGCATCTCGTCCCCGCCGTGATCATCGTGCTCCTCATGCTCGCCGTGAGGCGCCGCCCGCTCGAAGGCGGGATCGTCTTTCTCGTGATCGGCACACTCGTCACCATTTCGGCGCTCGGCGCGTACCGCGGCGGCTGGCCGCGGTACATCGGGGTGGCGCTCGTCACCGGCGTACCGTTCCTCGCGGTCGGCGCCCTCCTGCTCGCCGCGACCGCGACGGGCGCGAAACGCAAGACGCCCCCCGCCGGCACCGCGGACCAATGAGCCCGAATTACTACGCGGAAAAACTGGCCGGCGAGCGGCTTCGCCTCGTCTACGAGATCGCGCCGCCGCGGGTCCGCCGGTATCTCGAGGCGGAGATCGGTTTCACCCTCTCGCGCATGAGGCGCGGCGACGCCGTTCTCGAGCTCGGATGCGGATACGGCCGCGTTCTCGCGAGGCTCGCGGAAAAGGCCGGCCGCGCGGTCGGAATAGATACGGCCGTGGAAAGCCTCGTCCTCGGGCGGCGCCTCGCGCCGGCCGGGCGCGACTGCGAATTCGCCGCCATGAACGCCCTCGACCTCGGGTTCGGCGAGGGGGAGTTCGACTGCACGGTGTGCGTTCAGAACGGCGTCGCGGCGTTCGGCGTCGACCGGGAGCGGCTCGTCGACGAGGCCCATCGGGTGACGCGGCCGGGAGGGCTCGTTCTCCTCTCCACCTACGACGAGAGGTTCTGGCCGGAGAGGCTCGCGTGGTTCGAGGCGCAGTCGCGCGCGCAGCTCCTCGGTCCGATCGACCGGGGTCGCACCGGCGGCGGCGTCATCGTCTGCGAGGACGGATTCCGCGCGGGGACGCTGAGCCCGGAAGAGATGCGCGCCCTCGGCGCGAGAAGCGGCGCTGATCCGGAGATCGTCGAGGTGGACGGCTCGAGCGTCTTCTGCGTGATGGAACGGGCGGGCGCCCGAAAAGGATCGACGTGAACGCGCGCTGGAAGAAACGCTCATATGCGTCCTCGATGCCGCATTCGTCCGCCTATCGCGGACGCTGCGCCGGCGAGCTCGATGCGGCGCTCCGCTCCACGCCGGCGTACCGGGCCTGGCGCGCGCTCGATCCGGGGCCGGCCGCCGATGTTTTCGAGCGCTACGCGGCGATGCCGGCCCTCGCGAAGAGCGATCTTCGCGCGCACGGTCCCCGGGGGTTCGTTCCCGGCGCGAGGAACATGGACGAGGCGCTCGCCGCCGGAGATATCGAGATCGTTTCGACGAGCGGCTCGACGGGGGACCGCGTCGAAAACATTTGGCACCAGCCGTGGTGGGACGCATCCGAGGCCGCATCGTGGCGTCTCAACGCTCACGCGCGGGCCGCGGCGGCGGGGGATCACCGCGAGGCGATCCTCACGAGCCCCTGGTGCGCGGGGATGCCCTGCGAGGACGACTATCTCTCGCGGGAGCGCCGCACGCTCGGCCGGTTCCTCTACCTCAGCGAGCGGAGCGATCCGAGCACGTGGAGCGCGCCGCTCATGGACCGCATGATCGAGGAGCTCGACGAGTTCGCTCCGGTGGTCATCGAGGCCAATCCGTCCTTCCTCGCGAGGCTCTCGCGGCACATCCTGCGGAGCGGCCGCCGCGCGCGGCCGCCCGCGCTCATCGTCCTCACGTACGAGAATCCGTCGATTCTGCACTACCGCGCGATCGCGAGCGCGTTCGGCGCGCCGATCGCGAGCTCCTACGGCTCGACCGAGACGGGGTACGTCTTCATGGAATGCGAAGCGGGCCGTTTTCATCAGGTGACGGACTCCTGCCACGTCGATTTCCTGCCGTTCGCGGCGGAGCACGGAGGCCCGGAAACCGGCCGCATCCTCGTGACGACGTTCGGCAATCCGTGGCGATCGCTCGTCCGCTTCGACGTCGGCGACGTCGTCCTGCTCGACGGCGGAACGCCGTGCCCCTGCGGGGTTCGCGAGGGGCTCACGCTGCGCTCGATCGAGGGCAGAACGGTGAACCTCACCCTCGCGCCGGACGGTCGCGCCGTAACGCAGGGCGCGGTGGACCGCGCCGTGAGCGAGGCGCCGGGACTCGTTGAGTATCAGATCGAGCAAACCGGACCCGCGGAGTACCTCGCGCGCTTCGCCGTGGAGGACGGCGATCCGCGGATCGCGGGCGAGTTCGTGCGGGAGGCGCTGCGGTCGCTCTACGGAGCCTCCGCCGCCGTCGCGGTCGAGCGCGTCGCCGCGATCGTTCCCGATCCTCCGGGAAAGTACCGCCTCGCGAAGCCGGTCGAGCCCGTCGACCCGGATTCCCTGCTCGAGGCGGCATACGCGCCCGCATCGATCCGGGAGGCCGGCCATGAATGAGATCGCGCGTCCCCCCGTGTATCTTCTCGCCGGCGGTCCGGGCAGGCGGTCCGGACGCGACCCCGTTCTCGAGCTGGCGATCGGGAGCGCGGGGATCGAGCGTCCGTCGATCGCGTACGTCGGCGCGGCGAGCGGAGACGACAGGGGGTTTTTCGAAACGATCGCCGGATACCTCCGCCTCTCCGGCGCCGGACGCGTGGAGCTCGCTCCCATGTCGAGCCGCCGCGCGAAGCTCGAGCGGACGGCCGCGATCCTCGAGGCGTCCGATATCATTCTCGTGAGCGGGGGAGACGTCGAGGAGGGCATGGCGGTCGTCGAGGAGCGCGGTATGGCGCCGCTCCTCCGGGATCTCCACGCCCGCGGCAAGCCGTTTCTCGGCATCTCCGCCGGGAGCATCATGCTCGCGCGGCAGTGGGTGCGCTGGGAGGACGAGGACGACGACGCGACGTCGAGCCTCTTCCCGTGTCTCGGATTGGCTCCCGTCAACTGCGACACGCACGGGGAGAGGGAAGGGTGGGGTGAGCTTCGAACGCTTCTCCGGCTCTGTCCCGACGGCGCCCTCGGGTACGGGATTCCCACCGGCGCGGCGCTGCGCGTTCATCCCGGAGGCTCCGCCGAAGCCCTCGGAGCTCCGGTGAGCCGTTTCGCGCGCGCGCGCGGCGCCGTGACCCGGGAGAGCGACCTCGAGCCGGCGTCCCGCTAGCGGGTGCCGGATACGGCGGCCGCGCGACGGGCGCTCGAATACGCCCCCCCCCCGAATGCCC
>JAGUZZ010000068.1:0-10281 GCA_020060525.1 bacterium
CCGGGGCGGACATATCGCCCCGCGGCGGTTGGAGCAATTTTGAGACCAGTCTCGCCCCCTGAGCCGTCGGCGCACCGTTTTTCCGGCCGTCAGCGCAGCGCGAGCCATCCGGCCGCGATCGCGAGCGTGGCGATCGTGATCGGCACGCCGACCCGGGCGTGCTCGCGCCACGATATCGCCACACCGAGCCGTCCGGCCTGATCGATCACGATGATGTTCGCGATGGAGCCGACGACGATGAGATTGCCGGCGAGCGTCGTCGAGAGGGCGAGCACCGGCCCCGCGAGGGGATGGGACGCGAAGGGAAGGAGCAGCATCGCGGCGGGAACGTTCGACACGAGGTTCGAGAGGAGAACGCTCGCCCCGAAGAGCGCCGCGGGCCTGGTGAGGTCGACGCCGGCGCCGGAAAGACGGGCAGCGGCGGCGGACATCCCTCCCGAGACCTCGAAGGCGTGATTCACGACGAACAGCGCCATGAAGAGAACGAGGAGCTGCCAGTCGACGAGCCCGAGCATGTCCCTCGACCGCATCCTGCGCGAGCAGAGGAGAACGCCCGCGGCGGCGAGCGCCAGGATCTCCCGCGGCCACCCCCCGGCGACGAAGGCGACGAGGAGAAAGCCGAGGAGGATGCCTCCCTTGAGCGTCTGCCGCCGGTCGAGCGGTTGCGTCTCGATCTCGGGCACCGACCTCGTCTCGCGCAACGCCCCCCGGTAGCGGAACGCGATCACGCCCCAGACCGCCGCCAGCCCGAGGAGCGAGGGGATCCCCGCGTCGAGGAGATACCGCCTGAAGGAGAGACCGAGTACCTGACCGATGATCATGTTCTGCGGGTTGCCGATGAGCGTCGCCGCCGAACCGACGTTGGCCGCGGCGGCGAGGGCGAGGAGGAACGGCCGGGGAGCGAGCCCCCGCCTCGCGCACCCCTCCACGAGCACCGGCGCGACGGCGAGACAGACGATGTCGTTCGCCAGCAGCGCCGAGAGGGCGCCCGTGACGGCGACGACGATCGCGAGCAGCGCCGCCGGCCCGGTCTCGATCGCGGCGATGCGCCGCGCGACCTGCGAGTAGAATCCGCCGAGACGGAACTGCGCCGAGACCACCATGAGCCCGAAGAGCAGGGCGATCGTCGGAATATCGACGACGGTCGACAGCTCCGGAACCGCGACGCGGCCGAGCGTCACGAGCGCGATCGCCCCGAGAAGGGCGACTCCGGTGCGGTCGAGGGCGAGCCCCGGGATCCGCCCGAGGATCATCCCGAGGTACACGAAGATGAAAACGGCGATAACGACGGCGTCCGCGTGCATGGATGCGTCTCCGCGCCGGCTACGGACCGGATCGTCCGCCCGACGCCTTCGCCGCGGGGACGGGGGCCCGTCCGTAGGTTTCGACCATCGCCGCGAGAGCGTCGGCCACGCGCGGATGCGCCTGTCCCGGCAGCAGGCGCCATTCCCAGTTGCCGTGCGGGACGGCGGGGCGGTTCATGCGCGCCTCGGCTCCGAGCCCGAGGACGTCCTGCATCGGCACGATGACCGTGCCGGCGATCGACATCAGGAGGAACCGCAGCAGCCCGATATGGATGTTCTCGGCGCTGAAGCCCGCCTTGAAATAGCGGGCCAGTCTCGCGCGCTCCTCGGGAAGAGCCTCGGTCTCGAACCACCCGCGCGCCGTGTTGTTGTCGTGCGTGCCGGTGTAGGCGAGGCAGTTCGGGACGTAGTTGTGGGGAAGGTACGGGTGGGCGGGGTCGTCCTCGCCGAAAGCGAACAGAAGCACGCGCATCCCGGGAATCCCGAAGCGCGCCATGACCTCTTTCACGTCGGGCGTGATGACCCCGAGGTCCTCGGCGACGACCGGCATCGCCGGAAACCGGTCGCGGAGCGCCGCGAAGAAATCGTCCGCCGGCGCTTTCACCCAGCGGCCCTTGACCGCAGTCCGCTCCCCCGCCGGCACCTCCCAGTATCCGACGAAGCTGCGGAAATGATCGACGCGGACGACGTCGAAGAGTCCGAGGTTGTGGGAGAAGCGCTCCATCCACCAGCGGTAACCGGTCGCCCGCAGGGCGTCCCAGTCGTACACCGGATTGCCCCAGAGCTGTCCCGTCTCGCTGAAGTAATCGGGCGGCACGCCCGCGACGGCGCGAGGCTCCTTCGCGGAATCGAGCTTGAAGATCCCGCTCTCCCGCCAGACGTCGACGCTGTCGTAGTTCACGTAGATGGGGATGTCGCCGAGGAGCCGAACCCCGGCGCGGCCGCAATACTCCTTGAGAGCCATCCACTGCCGGAAAAAGAGAAACTGGGCGAACGTTTCCCGCTCGATCTCGACGGCGTGCCGGGCGCGCGCCTCGCGGAGCGCCCCCTCGCGGCGGTTTCGCAGCTCTTCGGGCCACCGGCTCCAGACGGCGCCGTCGAACCGGCGCTTGAGAGCGACGAAAAGGGCGTAATCGTCGAGCCAGTGCGCGTTGATCGAGACGAAGCCCTCGTACTCCGAACGCCTCCACCCCGTCGCCCGGAAGCGCTCGAAGGCGCGGTCGAGGATGCGTCGCTTCTCGGCCGTCGCCGCGTCGTAGTCGCATCTCGCGCCGGGCGCGACCGGAGATCCCGCGTCGTCGGGCCGGAGCAGGCCGTCCTCGACGAGCCGCTCGGGGCTGACGAAGAGCGTGTTCCCCGCGAAGGCGGAGACGCTGCTGTAGGGGGAGTTGCCGTGGGCGCCGTCGGTCGGGTTCTGCGGCAGCACCTGCCAGATGCTCTGTTTCGCCCGCGCGAGGAAATCGACGAACTCGAAGGCCGCCGGCCCGAGATCGCCCGTATGACGCGGCGACGGAAGCGAGGTGATATGAAGCAGAATGCCGGAGCGCCGTTCCATGGGCGGTGATTATACGGCGAACCGGCTCAGCGGTAAAGGCGCTTGATGCTCCCCCAGGTCGCCCGCTCGACCCCCGCCGCTCCGCAATCCGCCTCGAAAGCGCCGATGAGCCCGCACGACATGTCGTCCGGCTGGTTGTCGAGCAGGCAGGGGGAATCGCTCCGCAGGGAGAGCTTTACGGGCGACAGATCGCCGCAAAACGCCGGATCGAGGGAGATGTTGTCGCCGAGATCGACGGTGCCGGCGGGCCATTCGTCGCTCGCCGCGTTCCCGAAGAGATCGCAGCAGCCGGCCCGCAGCGGGCTCTGGTCCGCGACGAGCGGAGGACCGCCGCCGTTTCCCGCGATGATCGTCCGCGAGAGGGTCTGCGCCTCGCTCGAGAAGAGGTACAGCGCGCTCCCCTCGTCCGCCCTGTTGCCGGCGATCGTGCAGCCGGTCACGGTCGACGGATAGAGCCGCTCGCCGTAGAGCGCCCCGCCCTTCGTCCCGCCGTCGTTGTCGTATACGGCGCAGCCCTCGAGGCTCAGCCCGAAATGATAGGCGTAGATCGCGCCCCCCTTGTCCGTCGCGACGTTGTCCCGGATGACGCATTTCGAGAAGACCGGCGTGAGGCTGCTGTTCACGAGAAATATCGCCGCGCCGCGGGCGGCCCTGTTCCCCCGGAAGACGCACGATTCGAAGCGGGGCCCGCTGACCCCGGCGTAGTAGATCCCTCCGCCCCGCTCGGCGGCGTTGCCCGCGAACACGCAGTTCCTGAAGACCGGCGACGAGAGGTGCGCGAGAAGCCCGCCGCCGCAGAAGTCCCCGAAGAGCGGCGCCTGCCCGCCGGTGATCGTGAACCCTTCGATCGTCACGCGGTTGTCGTCGCCGCCCTGGATATAGATGACGCGGCCGAGGCGCTCCGCGTCGACGATCGTGAGCTCGGGGCCCGCTTCCGCGCGGACGGTGAACCCCGTCGCGCCCCGCAGGAACCGTATCAGCGCGTATTCGTCGCCGGTCCCCTGATTCGTCCACGTGTACCGCCCGGGAGCGGCGAGCACGAGATCCCCCGTCCGGGCGGAGTCGACGGCCGCCTGAATCGTCGGCGCGTCCCCCGTGCCGTCCGGAGCGACGCGCCACGTGCGCGCCGCCGCCGGCGCCGCGGCGGCGAGCGTCGAGAGGAACAGAACGGCGAACGCGAACGCTCTCTCCATCGGCAGGTCCTCCAGAGCGGCCCGCGGGCCGCACGAGTGTAAAAATACCGTTCCAGCCGCGGTTTCTCCAGCGATTTATCCCCGTCCGGAGCGCCCGGGCGGCGAAAGAACACGTTGCGCGCGGCACGCTCGAGGTATAGACTGTCGATGAACATCGTCGAACAGGATGCGGCGCAAGGAGGGTCTCGTTTGCAGAAGAAACACGTGAAGCTCTATACGCTCAGCACCTGCAGCCATTGCAGGGCGGCGAAAAAGCTCCTCGCCGATCTCGGCGTCGAGTACGAATATACCGACGTCGACCTCGTTTCGGGGGCGGAACGCGACGCCGTCCTCGCCGAGGTCCGGAAGTTCAATCCGAACTGTTCGTTCCCGACGATCCTCATCGGCGACACGGTCATCGTCGGCAACCGCGAGGACAAGATACGGGAGGCGCTGGATCTCGAATGAGCGAAGTCGAGGATCTGTACGAGAGGCTGAAGCGGGCGCAGGAGGCCAAGGGGTACCCGTTCAACAAGGATCGCGCGCGCACCCTCGAGCTCGTCGAGGCTCTCATCGTGAACAAACGGCGGTACGGCTACATGGCCTGCCCGTGCCGCCTCGCCTCGGGCGATCGCGAGTGGGACCGCGACATCGTTTGTCCCTGCGTGTACCGGGAGCCCGACGTGAAAGAGTACGGCAGCTGCTACTGCAACCTCTACGTGTCGCCCGCGTGGAACGACGGCGCGATCGAGCACGTCTACGTCCCCGAGCGCAGACCTCCGGAGAAATTCCGCCTGTAGATATCCGCTCAAAAAAAAAGGCGCCCCGCGGGGGGGCGCCCGAAATCGCGCGCGGCGGCCGCTGCGGCCCGCCGTTCCTACCTGACGAGCGTCGAATCGAGATACTCGATCTTCGCGGCGGTCCGCAGGCTGTCGAAGTACGTCGCGATGGCCGCGTTCCTCTTCTGATCCGAGAGATACGCGGACAGCTGCTGCTTCGTCTGCTCGAACGGCGTCGCGGCCTGCTTCGCGTGGTCGGTGACCTTGATGACGTGGTAGCCGAACTGGGTCTCGACGACGCCGCTCAGCTGGCCCGTCTTGAGCGTGAACGCCGCGGCTTCGAACTCCGGCACCATGCTGCCGCGCTCGAAGTAGCCGAGATCCCCGCCCTGCTCCTTGCTCGGGCATTCGGAGTTCGTGCGAGCGAGCTCTGCGAAATCGGCCCCCTTCTTGAGGGAGGCGAGAATCCCCTCGATCTTCGCGCGCTTCTCCGCCTTGACCGCGTCCGAATCGGTCTTTTCAGTCTTGATCAGGATGTGGCTCGCGCGGACGCGCTCGGGCTGCTGGAACCGATCCGGGTTCTTGTCGTAGAAATCGCGCATCTCCGCGTCGCTCGCCGGGGCGACGCCGGCCGTGCTCCGTCTGAAAAGCTCCTCAGCCCGCATCGCTATCTCGACCTCCCGGAACAGCTTCTCGGGAGCGAGTCCCTGCTTCGCGAGGCTTTCCTGAAACGCCTCTTCCGAAACGAAATTCTTGCGGTACGTCTCGATCCGCTCCTCGACCTTCGCCTTGTCGGCGGTGATGCCGAGCTTCTCGACCGCTTCCTCGAGCAGGATCCGGTTGATGGCGTTGTCGAGCGCCTGCTGCCGGATGGTCGGCATCATCGAGGCCACCTGCGCCGAATCGGCGTACTGGCGGAGCTGCCCGAGGAGCATGTTCGCCTGGCGCTGCATTTCGAGCTCCGATACGTCCGTGCCGTTCACCCGCACGAGAATGTGTTCGGCCGCTGCCTTCGCGGCGGCGAGGCTGTCGGCGTTTCCTCCCTTGCCGCCCTTCTTCGAGCAGCCGGCGCCCGCCGTCGCGATCGCGGCGGCGAGGACGCAGACGGCTGCGAGCGTAAACGATCTCATACCTGGGGTCCCTCCATTCGAGTGGAAAGAAAAATGAGACGCGAGCGGCGGCCGGCGTCTCGCTGCGATCATGTCCGGACGGGGGTGTGCGAACGCCCCCCGTTCGAGGAAAATTATCACTGGAAACGGCGAAAGTCCAGATGAATAATCGCCGGAGCGGACGCTCCGCCCCGCGGGGCCGGAAGGGGACGCCGTGCCGGATGAAAACGAACCGGTCGAGATGCCGATAGACGGCGTTCTCGACCTCCATGCCTTCGAGCCGCGCGACGCGAAGGAGCTCGTGCCGGATTACCTCTCCCTCTGCCGGGAAAAGGGGATACTCCGCGTGCGCATTATCCACGGAAAGGGAACGGGGGCGCTCCGCGAGACGGTGCGCGCGATCCTTTCGAGAACTCCGGGAGTGAGCTCCTTCGCGCAGGCGGCCGAGGACGAGGGCGGCTGGGGCGCGACGATCGTCTTCCTCGAGCCTCTTACCAGATCTTAGTCTTCCCGGGCTTGATCAAAGCGACGAACGCGAGCAGGGCGAAGTAGTTGAGCAGGAAAAACGTGCTCGCCGCGGCGCTCGCCCGGCCGAGGAGGGGCGCCCGCGAGAGCCGGGTCCGCAGAACGGCGAGCAGAAGGAGCGCCGCGATCCCCCACAGGGCGAGCCGATAGACCGGCCCGGGAACGAAGATCGACGAAACGAAGAGGGCGATGAAGAAGAACGGCACGAAGAGCCTTGCGATCTTGTGCGAGAAGAACTGGAAGAATATCGGATTCCCCGCCGGAGACGAGAGCTCGGGCATGAGGCGCAGGAGCTGGTAGTTGCCGAGCAGCGTGCGGACCTTGCGGCGGCGCTCCACGGGGAGGTTCATCGAGAATTCGTCCCGCGCGATCGCGCGCTCGTCGAAGACGTTCCGATAGCCGCGGCAGACGATCTTCATCGGCACGTAGACGTCGTCGAGGATCGTCTCGTCGGGGATCCTCTCGAAGAGCTCCCGCCGGATCGCGTATATCGCCCCCGTAGCCCCGGCGATCGAATGAACGAGCCCCTCGGTCTTGCGGATCCATTTTTCTATCTTCCAGTAGAGCCCGATCTCCGTTTTGACGCCCGCCCCGGGACGGTCGTAGAACGCGAGCTCGCCGCTCACGCTGCCGACCGCCGGATCGGCGAAGTTGCCGACGAGCTCCCGCACCGCGCCCGGGTCGAAAGCCTGCCGCGCGTCGGCGAAGACGACGATCTCTCCGTGCGCGAGGCCGACCCCCGTGTTGAGGGCGTTCGGCTTGCCGCGGCTCTCGGGGATTCTCGCGAGACGGAGCCTCGGAAACCGCTCCCCTCCGCGCTCGATATGGGCCGTCTCGCGGGCGGCGTACTCCTCGACGACGCGTTCCGTTCCGTCGGTCGATCCGTCCGAGACGACGACGATCTCGAGCTTGCGCGGCGGGTAGGTCTGCGAGAGGAGGTTCTCGATCCGTTTTCCGATGTTCCGCTCCTCGTTGCGCGCGGCGACGACCGCCGTGACGAGCGGCTCCGCGGCGGGAGCGGCCTTGGCGACGGGGCGGGGGCGCACCCGCGCCCATATCCAGAGAGCGAGCGGATACCCCGCGTAGGCGTAGAGGATGTAGACGAGCGAGAGCCAGAACAATATCTTCATAGGCGTTCGGCGGACCGGCGACGGGAGACCCGGCCGGGCGCGCACCCCCCGGCCGAGCCAGTATACAGCAAAAGGCGTGCCCCCGGTACAGCTTATCGGGACGCCCGCGCCGCTCCGGGTCATGCGGCGATCGTTCCCTTCCCCTACAGATTGACGATGTCCCCCTCGTGGTAGAGCGAGAGGAAGACCAACATGTAGTCGCGCAGGTGGCGCGTGAGGAGGAAGTTGTTGCGGACGTGCTCGCGGCCGTTCTCGCCGAGCTTTCGCGCGTAGTCCGGGCTCGTGAGGAGCTGCTTCAGGGCGAACGCGGCCCCCTCGACCGAATGGCAGAGAAGCCCCGAGTACCTGTGGGTGACCTGCAGGGGGATCCCGCCGACGTTCGACGCGACGACGGGCTTCGCTTTCCAAAGGGCCTCGGATACGGTCAGCCCGAACCCCTCCTTGAGCGATTTCTGGACGATGATGGTCGAGCCGCGCTGGAGCGCGTTCACCTCGAGGTCGTTCTGCGGCAGGAGGAGGACGTGGATGTCCGGATCGCGGCGCGAGCGCTCCTGCACCTCTCTCAGGACCTGCGCGCCCTCGGGATCGTCCGCCGCGGTGCCGCCGGCGAGGACGAGCCGGCAATCGTTGTAGCGCTTGACCTGCGCGTACGCCGCGATGACGCCGAGCGGATCCTTGAGCCGGTCGAAGCGGGAGATCTGCGTAATGACCGGCTTGTCGCGGGGAACGCCGTACTTCTCGAACACGGCGGCGACCGCTTCCTCGGGAAGCTCGCGGTTCTTGTCGCTCAGGGGATCGATCGACGGTGTGATGAGAAACTGCCTGATGGGGAGCGTCTGCGAGAAGCTCGGCGCCGAAAAGACCGCCGCGTCGTAGCGGACGATGAACTCGCGGAGGAACTTCCACACCTTTCGATTCGGATTCGAAACGTCGACGTGGCACCGCCAGATCCACTTGTTGTCGTCGCGCCGCTTGACGAGGGCGATCGGCTGCGGATCGTGGATGAAGACGATGTCCCCGCGGACGTCGACTTCGCGGACGTTCTGCTCGCTCGTCGCGAGAAAGACGTCGAAGTCGCGCTGCCCGATCTCCTCGGGGCTTCCGTGGAGCGCGTTGTGGAACTTCTTCGTGACGGCGAAGAACTGCTCCCCGCCCTTGATGAGATCCCAGCGGGTGTCGACGCCGAGCTCGCGCAGGAGCGGCACCATCCGGTTCAGGATCTCGGCGACGCCGCCGCCGACCGCGGTCGAGTTGACGTGCTGAACGACCTTGCCCCGCAGGCGCTCCGCGAGCAGCCTCAGGTCGTCGACGATCGACTGCCCGACGATGGGAACGTATTCGTCGATCTTCGGCATCTCACCGTCCGATCCGCTTCTCGACGATCCGGATGATCGTCCTGCGGAGGTTCTCGAGCGTGTGGGTGTAGGGATCGAGCCGGGATATCTCCTCGGCGATCCCCGTTTCGCCGAGAGAGGTCTCGAACCAGAGCGAAAAGTCGTTCTGACCGCGCTCGAGGCGCAGCCGCGCCTCGAACATGTGATAGTAAATGGAATCGACCGTGATCTTCTCGAGCACCGCGGCGAATTCGCCGAGGTCCCAAGCGAGATGCTTCGTGGGGATGACGAAGCTGACCGATTTGATGAAATGAAACTCCTCCCCCTCGTCCGCGAACCGGCGCTTCGCGGAGGGGTTCTTCTCGATATGCTCCTCGATCACGCCGACGATCCGGTTTCGCAGCCGCCTGATCGTCGGAAAGCGCACCGTGTCGATGCTCGCGAGCCTCTCGCCGAGCTCCTCGTCTCCGAGCTCGTTCGTCACCCAGTGCGCGAAATCGTTCGGGGGCTCGGGAGAAAGGTACTGATGCTGCTGGAGATACCGGTGCGTGTGATGATAGATGCTCGAGCCCGGCACCGAGCGCAGATGCTCGAGGAGCTGCGCGAGGGTGGACGCCCGGAGCCCCGTGAGCTCCGAGAGGTGGAGCCGGGTGTGAAAGCGGAACGGATTCTGAGCGCGGACCGTCGGGCTCATCGATCGAGCGGCTCTCCGCAGCGCTCGGCGAGCGTCCGGAGCATCCGCGCCACCTCCTCCGTGTCCTCGACGTAGTGCGTCGCCCGGGACTCCCGGGGCTCTCCCACGAGCACGGCGAGTCCCCTCCCTTCGAGGACGCGGAACGCGTCCTCGTCGGTGGCGTCGTCTCCGACGTAGACGGGAAAGACCGCCTCGCCGCGCAGCCGCTCCTCGGCGCGAACGAGCTGGTCGACCGCCGTGCCCTTGTTCCAATCGAGCCGCGGACGGATCTCGAGAACCATCTTGCCCGCGGCGATCTCGAGGAAGCCGCCGACGTCGAGAGCTTCGACGGTGCGGCGCACCTCCGCTTCGACGCGCGCGACGTCCCCCGGCGCGGCGAGCCGGTAGTGAACGGCGAGCGCCGCTTTTTTGTCCTCGAAGAAGAGGCCGGGCACCGCCGCGAGACGCGTCCCGATCTCTCTTCGCATCCACGCGAGGAGCTCCCGCACGAGCCGCGGCGGCTCGTAGTTCGGAAGCGCCTCCGTGCCGTCGGCCTCCAGACCGTGGCCGCCGACGTAGACGATGCCGGGGATGCCGACTTTGCCGCGGAGATCCTCGACGCCGCGGCCGCTCACCACGGCGACCGTGCATCGCGGGCTCTCCGCGAGGCGCTCGAGCACGGCGCGCGTTCCCCGCGGGA